>CAZUXX010000027.1:0-13273 GCA_964624215.1 uncultured Planctomycetaceae bacterium | reverse complement strand
CATCCGCCAGGCCCGCGGCTTCTGACAATTCAGAGGCCCGGCCGGCATTGGTCCCCACGGCCGAACATCACTCCGCAGCAATTGCATCGGGGGGAGTTCGGCCGGTGGACAGTCTCGACGTCCCGCGGGCCACAGGAGATCCGCCATGATTGGGCCTCAGACCTGTCCCATCTGCAATGCGGAACTGCCGCACGACGCAGCGGAATCCTCTCCGCTGTTCCCCTTCTGCAGTCAACGCTGCAAGCAGATCGACCTGTACCGCTGGACGGAAGGCAAGTACGCCATCGTCGAACCCCTGACCCCCGATCGACTCGCGGAGATCCAGGAAGAAGTGGGGCTCCCGGATCCCGACGACGAACCGGTCTGAAGCGGCACGCATCCCCGCGCGGCCCCGCAGCCACCGCCCCGCCACAACCCCGACCGTAAAGAATTCAGGAGTCTGCCATGCAGGCCGTGGCAGTATTTTGCGGATCCCGGACCGGCCACGCACCGG
The DNA here is from genome assembly GCA_964624215.1 of uncultured Planctomycetaceae bacterium. Classification (GTDB taxonomy): domain Bacteria; phylum Planctomycetota; class Planctomycetia; order Planctomycetales; family Planctomycetaceae; genus CAZUXX01. The sequence continues at coordinate 12,780 of CAZUXX010000027.1, read as the reverse complement.
TCTACACCGCCGCGGCAGAGCAGTTGGCCGACCTGTTCCTCGAACGTCAGATCCGACTCATCTACGGCGGCGGCAACGTCGGCCTGATGGGAGTGCTGGCCGACCGCATCCTTGACGGAGGCGGCGAAGTCGTCGGCGTCATCCCCCAGTCACTCGTCGTCCGCGAACTCGCACACCAGCGGGTGACAACACTGCACGTCGTCGACTCCATGCACGAACGCAAGGCGCGGATGGCCGACCTCGCCGACGCCTTCCTCGCACTCCCCGGCGGCTTCGGGACGCTCGAGGAACTGTTCGAAGTCGTCACCTGGAGGCAACTGGGGATCCACGCCAAGCCTTGCGGATTGTGGAACGTCGCCGGCTACTTCGACGGCCTGCTCACTTTCTTCAACCGCAGCCAGTCCGACGGATTTCTGCACACGTCAGACCTGCCGCATCTGATTGTGGAGTCCCGGCCGGACACGCTGCTGAATCGCCTCTCGCTCGACAGCCAGCCTCCCGACCGTCCCGACACCGTGCTTCCCGAAATCTGATCCTGACCCCGCGACTCTGCCCGCCTTCCGGCGCCTTGATCAACCCGGAACAGGACCGCGGCGTCGCCACCGCGTCACCGCGAACACGACCAGCCCGGTCAGTCCACCGGCGACATCAGCCACCACATCGAGCCACTCAGCGCTTCGTCCCGGTATGGGAATCTGCAGCAGCTCATCGACAGCTGCGTAGCCTGCCAGGATCGCCAGATCCGTTGCCAGCGTTCTCATTGTCATGCGCTGGCCCCAGCCCCGCCACAGTGGCAGCAGCAGCCCCAGACCGAAATACATGACGTAGTGAATCAGCTTGTCCGGCAGCGGAGACGGACCCTCCGACACCGGCATCGGAACATGCGTCGCCAGAAAGATCAGTCCCCACCAGCATCCCAGCAGCGCCCGACCGGTCCAGTCCGGCCACTGCTGCGGTCCCGGGTCCCTTCGCTCGCCTTCATCAAAACCGGGTCTGGCATGCAAACCGTTGCCGAGATCCGACACCGTCACGCCTCTGCCGGATACGGCTGCGACAGCCGGAATTGCGGATGCGACTCCAGATACGTCTTCACCCGGTCTTCCCGCCCAATCGCCTGCGGCAGAAACTCCAGAGCCTGCTGCAGACGCTCGTTCGACTCGGCACAGCTGAACCGCAAAAAGCCATGCCCCGCCTCGCCGAAGCACTCGCCGCCCAGGCAGGCCACGCCGAAGTCGTCATCGGCTCCTTCCAGCAGATACAGAGCCAGCCCGTGACTGGTGATCCCCAGCCGGTTACACACGGGAGCAACATTCGGGAACACGTAGAACGTCGCCGCCGGCTCCAGCGTATGGAACCCGCCAATCGAGTTCAGCCCCTCCGCCAGCAGGGTCACCTTCTCCCGGAACAGCTCCATCTGCTCCGCCCGCTCGCCGTGATCCTGCTGCAGCGCCCGCGTCCCCGCCAGTTGCACCAGCGGCGGCGTACACGACAGTGTCGTGTTGATCATCTTTCCAATCGCATCAGCAATGTGCGGGGCCGTGACAGCAAACCCCAAACGCCACCCGCTCATGCTGTACGACTTGCTGAAGGTGTACGCGGCAACGCACTGCTCGAACATCCCCGGCTGTTCGAGCAGCGAATGGTGCCGCCCCTTCCACACCATGTGGCAGTAAGGCTCATCGCTGAAAACAGCGACATCCCGGCCGCGAATCAAGTCCGCCAGATCCCGCAGGTCCTCCTGCGTCGCAACCCCTCCGGTCGGATTGTGCGGCGAGTTGAGCAGGATCGCCTTCGGCGACTCCGCCGTCTCCAGAAACGAACGCACCTCGTCGAGATCCGGCCGAAAATCGTTCGACTGCTTCAGCGCACTGAAGACCGGCTTCGCGCCGCGGCGATAAATGTTCGGCAGGTACGTGGGGAAGTACGGACTGAACACCAGTACGCTGTCCCCGGGATTCAGAAACGCTTCGCAGAAAAACTGCTCGAACGGCTTCGCACCGGGGCCGGCCACAATATTCGCCGCCTCCGCCGGAATGTTGAACTCCTTGCGGACGAACTCGGCTGCCGCCTCACGGAACTCCGGAATCCCCGGAGAAGGGCAGTAGTGCGTCTGGTTCTGCTGGATCGCCTCGATCCCGGCTGCCTTCGCCGACGACGTACTCTCGAACGGGCTGTCCCCGATCTCCAGTTCGACGACGTCCTTCCCCCGCTTCTTCAACTCCCGCGCCATCGCCAGCACGGTGAAGGCGGTCTCGACAGTCAGCGACTGTGCGAAGGAACTGAGTGTGGCAGCCATGCGAATTCCCTTGGAGTCCCCGGAGACAAATCCTCGAAACAATCCGACCTGTAAAACCGCGTCACAACAGACGCGCTACCGACAGCAACACCCTGCAACAGGGCAGGGCGTTCGGCATCCTGGCGCCGCCGCCTCAATGATCCGTATCCGGATCTAGACACCGAGATACGGAAGGCCGGCAGCCGTCTCCCGGACCTTCCCGGCATTGTCGAGCAACTGCCCGAGAAAGTCCCACTGACCGGTACGCAGCGCATCCCGCGGTCCATCCGGGATCTGGCACGCGATCGATTCCCCACCAAACCGGACTTCGCCCGCTGCGAGATCCACTTCCACAGTCATCTGCGGATCGGCCTCGATTGCCGACGCCAGCCGCACCAGGTCTTCCCGAGAAGCCGTCACCGGAGTAATCCCCAGCGAAATGCAGTTGCCGAAGAAAATCTCTGCAAAGCTTTCCGCCACAATCGCCTGAATCCCCCACCGCATCAGCGACTGCGGTGCATGCTCCCGGCTGCTCCCGCAACCGAAGTTGCGTCCGCTCACCAGCACCGAGGCCCCCTGATACCGCGGATTGTCGAACGGATGCTGCGGATCCTGCTTGCGATCGTCTTCGAACGCATGCTCTCCCAGCCCCTCGAACGACACGCACCGCAGAAAACGGGCCGGGATGATCCGGTCGGTGTCGATGTCATCCAAGAGCAGCGGGATCCCCGTCCCGGTCACAGTTTCGATCTTCTGCACAGCACGACTTCCCACAACTCGGCTCCCCGTTAACTTCGTTCCAGTTCTGACGATTCCTCACCACAACAGCATCCCCCGTCCCAACCGCTGGAAACGGGCGAAGCACCATTCCGGGGAGGAGAACTCCCGCGACCTGCGTCGCCCACGGAGCTCTCGTCACGAGGATCGCTGCTGAATCATAGCGAATCGCCCGCACTCTGCCGCTGGCTCTCGGGAATTGTTTCTTCCCCGGTCGACGGATCCAGCTTCATCACGATCAACCCCAGCGGAGGCAGCGTCAGGTTCAGACTCTGCTGCTGACCATGCGACGGCGTGTGCTCACTCTTCACCCCGCCGGCATTGCCGACATCTGTCCCTCCGTACAGCTTCGCATCGCTGTTGAGCAGCTCGATGTAGTGCCCCGCCGTCGGCACTCCAATCCGGTAATTGTAACGCGGAACAGGAGTCATATTCATGACCACGATCAGCGTCTCTCCGTTGCGGGCATGTCGCCGCCACGCATAGACGCTGTTATTGGCATCGTCCGCATGGATCCAGCAGAAGCCGGCCCCGTCGAAATCCAGCTCGTGCAACGCCGGGTGATCCTTCACCAGTCGGTTCAGATCTCCCACAAACCGCTTCACCCCGTCGTGCGGAGGATACTGCAACAACTCCCACTGCAGCTGCGAATCGTGGTTCCATTCCGTCCGCTGTGCAAACTCGTCCCCCATAAACAAAAGCGGCTTCCCCGGCGTCGTGTACTGGTACCCGTACAACAGCCGCAGATTCGCAAACTTCTGCCAGTCATCTCCCGGCATCTGGTTGATCAGGGAACCCTTGCCGTGCACCACTTCATCATGCGAAAGCGGCAGCACGAAGTTCTCCGTAAACGCATACACCATGCGGAACGACAGCTCGTGCTGATGGAACTTCCGATGAATCGGCTCGTTGCGCAAATACCGCAGCGTGTCGTTCATCCAGCCCATGTCCCACTTCATGCTGAAACCGATCCCGCCCGTGTACACCGGACGCGAGACCCCGCCCCACGCGGTCGACTCCTCGGCAATCGTCACCACGCCGGGAAACTCACCGTGGACCATCGCGTTGAAGTCCTGCAAAAAGCGAATCGCCTCCAGGTTCTCGCGCCCCCCGTGCTGGTTGGGAACCCATTGGCCCGCCTTCCGCGAATAGTCGAGGTACAGCATCGACGCGACGGCATCCACTCGCAGCCCGTCGACGTGATACACATCGCACCAGAACCGGGCGCTCGACAGCAGAAAATTCCGGACCTCATTCCGGCCATAGTTGAAGATGTACGTGTTCCAGTCCGGATGAAACCCTTGCCGCGGGTCGGCGTGCTCGTACAGCGCTGTTCCGTCAAATCGTCCCAGGGCATGCGGGTCACTCGGAAAGTGCGCCGGCACCCAGTCGACGATCACCCCCAGTCCCTGCTGATGCAGGCTGTCGACAAACTTCTGGAAATCCTCCGGAGTCCCGAACCGGCTGGTCGGTGCAAAGTATCCCGTCGCCTGGTATCCCCACGACCCGTCGAACGGATACTCCGTGATCGGCATCAGCTCGACATGCGTAAAGCCCAGCTCTCGGCAGTATTCCCCGAGCATCTCAGCCAGCTCGGCATAGGAGTGGTACCGCCGGCCATCCCAGGGACGCTTCCATGACCCCAGATGCACCTCGTACACCGTCATCGGCGAATGTGCCCAGTCAAACTCCCGACGGGCGCTCATCCACTCCTGATCACCCCATTCAAACCGGGTGATGTCGTACACGATCGATGCCGTCTGCGGAGGCTGCTCACTGTAAAATGCGTACGGATCCGCCTTCTCGATGATCGCCCCGCCCGGGGTCCGCAGGCTGTACTTGTACTTCGAACCGACCGACACCCCCGGCATGAACCCGCTCCACACGCCGGAGTCGCTGCTGTTCAGATAGAACCCGCCGTGTTGCCACCCGTTCTCGTCGCAGATCACGCACACTTCGCGCGCATTGGGTGCCCAGACGGCAAATCGCGTCCCTTCCCGGCCCTCCTGAACCACTCGATGAGCACCAAGGTAGCGGTACGCGGTGCAGTCCATGCCGGTGTTCATTGCATAATGTTGCCGGCTGGACAGTGCCTGCGCCTGCCCCCGCAGCCCCATCGTTGATGCCATAGCCGCTTCCCTCGTCCGCGTCCCGCGCTATCCGGAAACCATCCCCGACCAGCCAGTTTTCCGCCAGATTCGCACTCGGCGAAAAGTCTACGCGGGATCATCCCGGCGTCAAATCGTAGCAGGACCGGAGCATCCCGCCGCCACTCGCGTCAACAGGGGAGCTCAAACCGGCTGCCGAAACCGCCTCCGTCCGGTGTCGTGCTCACCTCCGCCCCGCGACAAAACCGGACCGATCCAACAGGCACTCCCCTCTCAGTCGGTTGATTCACCACCCCCTGCGCCCTCATCCCCCCGGTCCGTCGGGGTCACACCTTTTACAGGGACCCGCGGCAGATCGTGTTCGGGCGGCTCCGGTGCCCGCAGCCGCAGGGCCATCGCCTCAGCCTGTCGGCAATAGTCGATCGACTCGCCCAGAATCCTCATGGCTTCCTGATCCGCATGGAACCCCAGAGAGTTCTCGCTGCTGATGAAATCCAGCCGCCACATCCCCTTCTTCTGCAACTCGAAGATCGGCACCAGTTGCTCCTCCGTCGCTCCCGCTGCCTGGGCATCCCGAATGGCATCCAGCATGTCGGTCATCGCAGCCGCCGCCCGCTGCAGATGCGCCTCGGTCCGCTGCTGAATCCCCTTCACTCGCAGCTTCAGTTCTTCCTCGGAAACGTTGTGACACACCTGGCACGCCCGATTGAGATTCAGAAGCGGGCTGCCCACCCAGTGACTGCTCACCTTCATCGCCCCCTGCCGCTCATAGGGCATGTGGCAGTCGGCACAACTCACACCACTCCGGGCATGAATCCCCTGATTCCACAACTCGAACTCCGGATGCTGCGCCTTGAAGACCGGAGCCCCCGTCTCCCCATGCACATAGTCCAGAAACTCGCTGCCATCCGGGAACGTGTGCTCATTCAGCGTCTTCTCGATCTGCTCCACCTTCAAGCCGTTGTCCCACGGATAGAACAGCGTCTCCTTCGGACCACAGTAGTACTCCACGTGACACTGGCCGCACACGAAGCTCCGCATCTCCCGACGCGTCGCCAGTTCGTTCGGATCGTACGGCTTCGAGCGTGACCCCTTCCGCCACTCCTCGATGCTCGGCAGATGCGGCAGCGGGTCGTCACTTTCCGCCAGCTTCGCAATCCCCTGCATGAATCCCGGACGGGTCACCCGGATCCGCATTGTCTCCGGATCGTGGCAGTCCACACAGCTCACCGGGTGAGCCGCCCCCAAATGCGGATCGCCCAACTCTCCCTCCACCTCCCCGTCCTCTTCAGAGGTCGCTTGTGCCCCCGGCCTCGCCGCACCACCCGGGAACACCCGCGCCGCACTCGTCGGAGTTCCGTCCGGAGTCTTCAGCAACTCGGCATGGGCATCGTGGTAGTCCATCGCCCCGAGCAGGCGAAACCCGTCCATCACTGCCGACCAGTCGTAATCCGCCGCAAGGGCCTCCGCATCAGCAGGCTGGCCGCTCGCTTCCAGTCCCAGTCGGCGATACGTCGGAATCACCGACGCATGACAGTGCAGGCACGCCCCCGGCTGATCCGCCATCGTCACACGCTCGGTCACCTCCTGGTCGAACAGCATGTACGCATGCCCCCGGGCTTCCCGGTAATCAATGCTGAAGGCGTATCCCGCATACAAGCGACGCAGCCACGGATTCGATTCCAGCTTGCTCTCGGGCATCGCGCTCGAGCCTCCATGTTGCGTCTCCTCGGTATCGACGGTGCGGCGGTAGCTGTCGTACTGGTATGGCCAGTTGACGCCCCACGGCCTGGGATCGGTCGTCACCTCATCCACTTCGACCAGACGCACGAACGGCACCCGCGCTTCCTGCTTGCGCTCGAAGATCGACACCAGCACCGCCGTGACCCCGAAGGTAACCACCGCCGTAATCAGCACCAGCACCGACAGCCGCTGTCGCCAGCTCCGGTCGTCAGTCGTCTCGGGTGTTTCCGTCACTTCTGGCTGTTCAGTCGTCATTCGGAAGCTTCCTCAAGTGATGGCAAACGATCCCTGCCACACAATCACACACCGCCAGAGCAGGTCCCCTCACGGACGCAGTGCATGCCCCACATCGCTGTGACACCGCACGCATGACAGCGAATCACCGTCCTCGTCAATCACAGTGATCTGATGGACGAAATCTCCGTGGCAGTACATGCACGCCCCCTGGGCCACCACGGAGTTCCGCCGCTTGATCTGGATCGGCTCGTGAAAGTTATCCAGCGTAAACGCCAACGAGTGGAAGAACCCGTTGTCGGCCTTCGTCACCCATTTCTTGATCGGATGGTGTGGAAGATGGCAGTCGTTGCACACCGCCACATGACGGTGACTCGACTTCTGCCACGCATCCCAGTGATCCTGCATGATGTGGCAATTGATGCACGACTCCGGATTGTTGCTGAAGTAGCTCGCCCCCTTCCCGTAGCTGAAGGTGAACGTCCCCAACCCTCCCAGAAGACCCACGAGCACCGCCAGCAATACCGGCAGCGCCCCCAGCGACGGCGCCAGACCCCGCCACCCCTTTCGCCGCGCAGGTCCAGTCGGTCCGGTCTTTGTCCCGGTCATTCTCTGCTCGCATCCGAAGTTTCATGGCTCGCCCGGTCGCGGGCCAATGCGTCGCTCCCCGTCGGCAGCAGACAACCGCACACGCCGGCTCCCACTCGCAGGTTCATCGCGGCGCGAGCGACTGCGAAGTGGTCCTTCCCGCACATCCCTCCGACATCGGGCTCCGCCGATATTAGTGAACTCGCGAGAGTCCGAAAGCCGTGCGTAGGAATCACTTGGAATTGAGACTCACCGCGGCGACTCCACAAAAAGCCCGCAACCCGACGCTCTTCGCCCGCTCCGCCTCCCCCAGAAAAGTCCGCCTCCTCTCAAATCACAACTCCGGGTCCTCACTCCCGAGCGCCCCGCCGCCGGCAGGTGGAATCCCCCAGACCCCAGGTGGGCAATTGAGTTTTCTCCCCCGATCGGACACGATGACTGATCCACACTGTTCCTCCGGGCAAACGCCCCGCCACTGGCCGCACGGGCTGACGTCGCGGCCGCATCGACCATTTCCTGGTCAGGAACCATCATGCGGCACGTTTCCTCATCCATCCGCCTCCGGCTGTTCCTCTCCGCCGGACTCCTGCTGCTCGCTCCCCTCACGCTCCCGGCTGCCTCGCAGACCGCCGACACAGACGATTCAGCCGAGGTAGCTCCGGTTAACGAAGCACAGAGCCAGGAGCCGGAAGTCGCCGCCGGTCACTCGCACCACGGAGACGCCTTCAACGAAGGGCCGCGGCAGCAGGCTTATCTGATGGGCGGCACCGGCAACGTGCACTTCCCGGCCACCTGCCACGGCGAGCACGCCGCAAAGGTGCAGCAGTTCATCGATCAGGGAGTCGGCCAACTGCACGGCTTCTGGTACTACGAGGCCGAGCGATCCTTCCGCCAGGCAGCCATGCTCGACCCCGACTGCGCGATCGCCTACTGGGGCATGGCTCTCGCCAACAAGAACAACGAGAAACGCGCTCGTGGATTTATTGAGGAGGCCTCCAAACGAAAGGATCTCGTCTCACCCCGCGAACGCATGTACATCGACGCCTGGGCCAGCTTCCTCAAACAGGAAGAAAAGAAACCCAAAGACGCCGAAAAAAAGCGCCGGGAAGCCTTGGTCAAGGCACTCGAGGGAATCGTCGTCGCGCACCCCGACGACATTGAGGCCAAGGCCTTTCTCGGACTCCAGCTCTACGACAACCGCGGTAAGGGAATCCCGATCGCCAGCTACTTCGCGTACGACGCACTGCTGAAGGACATCCTCGAAGTCAATCCCCGCCACCCCTGCCACCATTACCGTATCCATCTCTGGGACTACGAGCGCCCCGAACAGGCCCTCGACTCCTCCGCCCTCTGCGGGCCCGCGGCACCAGCCATCGCCCACATGTGGCACATGCCCGGACACATTTACTCCCGGCTGAAGCGCTATCACGACGCGGTCTGGCACCAGGAAGCCTCCGCACGCGTCGATCACGCACACATGATGCGCGACCGCGTCATACCCGATCAGATTCACAACTTCGCTCACAACAACGAGTGGCTCATCCGCAACCTCATCCATGTCGGCCGCGCTCGCGATGCTCTCGATCTCGCGAAGAATATGATCGACCTGCCACAACACCCCTCCTACAACACGCTCGCCAAACGGGGCAGCGCCCACTACGGCAAGCTGAGGCTCGAACAGGTTCTCAATGAGTTCGAGCTCTGGGACACCGTGCTCGCTCTCGCCGAGACCCGCTACCTCCCCGTCCCCGACAAGCAGGAGGACCAGCACGAGCGCCTGCGGCTCATTGCCCGCGCCCACTTCCGCTCCGGATCGGTCGAACAGGGTGTCCGGATCCTCGAAGACCTGCGCGCCGCCCGAGAAAACCTCGAGGCAGAGCGAGACGAAGCCGTCGAACGGGCCCGACGCATCCTCACCAACGTCGGCAAAAGCCAGGACGAAATCGACGCAGCAGGCAAAAAGGAAGCCGGCAAATTCAAGGGACGTTTCGACAAACTCGACCGACACATCGCCGAACTCGAAGGTCTCGAACACCTGCATCACCAGCGCTGGTCCGACGCACTCGAGCGGTTCAGGAAAGCCGGCAATCTTCCCGATCCCCTGCTCGCCACCGTCGAACTGAAGGCAGGCGAGACCGAAAACGCGATCAAGCGAATCAACAAACATGTCAGCCGCAATGCCGGCGCAACCCTGCCACTGGCGCATCAGATCGACATTCTCTGGCAGGCAAACAGGCAGGAAGAAGCCGGCAAAGCCTTTGCATCACTCCGGAAGATCTCTTGCGACATCGACCTCGACACGCCTCCCTTCCAGCGACTGGCTCCGATTGCCGCAGCACTTGGCTTTCCCCCCAACTGGCGCATGCCGCTCGAACCGCGCGACGATATCGGTGAACGTCCGGATCTCGATTCGCTCGGCCCCTTCCGCTGGCAGCCGTCTCCCGCACCCGACTGGGAACTTGTCGATCACCTGGGAGAGCGGTACTCGCTCGCCTCCTATCGGGGTCGTCCGGTCGTCGTCATCTTCTACCTCGGCTGGGGATGTCTTCACTGCGCCGAACAACTGGCGGCGTTCGCCCCCAAGACCGAAGAGTTCCGCCAGGCCGGCATCGACCTGATCGCCGTCAGCACCGACACCCCCGAACTCCTCACCCAGTCACATGAGAACTACATGGATGGCGAGTTCCCCTTCCCGCTCGTCTCCGATGCCCCGCTCGAGGTCTTCAAAAAATACCGCTGCTTCGACGACTTCGAAAAGCAGCCCCTGCACGGAACCTTCCTGATCGACTCCGCCGGACTCGTCCGCTGGCAGGACATCAGCTACGAGCCCTTCATGAAACCCGATTTCGTTCTCGAAGAGGCCCGGCGCCTCCTCGCGCAGGATTCGGCCGCCGCGTCGACACCTGCGGCCTCCGCCGCCGCCAGCGAGTAGCCCCTCCGGCATCACACGCAGGCGAGAACGTCCGTTCGTACCAGCCCATCGGGCGTTCAACCAGCGTCGCCGGTGACGCCCGCGCACCACACGCTCCGCACGGGAATCATCCCCGTCAGCACCACTTCGGGCACTCGCCAATCATGTAATCCCCCGCGCGCCAGGCATGCACCGGACACCGTCAGCTGCACGCACAGATTCGCACTGACGCAAAAGCCCGGCAACCCGGCAGTCGTCAGATCGGGGATTCAATTCCCGGCCCCGGCTGGACTCAGCAGACCGTCCCATCGAAAGCACTCGCCCGCTCAGTGCCGCGGCAGGCAGTCACTTCTTGTCTGCCAGGCGTTGACGCAGCCGCGCTTCGAACTCATCGCCCCTGTCTTCATAGGGGCGGACACCGAGGTACCACTCACCCCATGCCCGCCGCGCTTTGACCCGCCACGTCTCGATCGCCATTGTCTTGTCGTTCTCCGACGCATCCGCCGGAAGCTCATCCAGCGGATTGATCGGCAGACCGAAACGATCGAACGTGCGGCTCAGCCACGTCAGCGCAGCGTGGGCCTCGATCATCACACCAAAATCGGGATCCTCGAGCGCATCCACAAGCAGAGAGGCCAGCGACAGATCATTGGTCCGTCCCAGAGCCCAGACAGCCGTCCGGCGCACATCTCCGTGCGGATGCTTCACCAGTTCGACCAGCCGCTCCGTCTGGCCGACGAGTTCACTCCGATCACCAATCTGAATCTGTTCGACCAGTTGAGCCTGCGCCTCCTGCAGATTCATCTCTCCGGGGTTCTGCAGCGATCGAAGCAGCTCCTCCAGCGGGGTCGGTTCCTTCGCTGCAGCCACCGCCTCCGTCGGTGCCCCCTTCCCGCCGGCCAGCAATCCCCCGCCAACCGGCGGCTCACCCGGCGTCGTCCGCTTCAGAATCTTCCCGGTCGATCGCGAGAGAAACAAAAGAGCGAACGACGAGTCCAGCCCTGGATCCTGCCGGACGGTCTGCCCCGCCACGGTCCACGAACCATCGTCCTTCTGGGCGCTGACCAGCGCCGTCGAACACGCGTCGTACCAGTCGTACTGACCGATCTGCGTGATATTGGCCAGGGCCCCCATCCGCTCCACAGAATAGAAGTAATAGAACGGGAAGTGCGGAGTATCGTTGACAGGACGGAATCGCGCGCCGATCCATCCCCGCAATCGTTCGAGTGTCCGTCGGACATCCTGCAGTGGAACGCTGCGATCTTCGGTGACCAGTCCCTCGGGAGGAACCACCTTCGACGGATCAAACCGTTCCAGGACCCCTCCCACTGCGTCTGGCTTCTTCGCTTCTTCCCGCTTCTGCTGCGGCAGATCACCCGCGTAAATCTGATCGGCAACCTCCGGATACAACTCACGTGCAGCAATCAGAATCGCACCGGCAGCCGCGACGGCCATATTCAGGTTCGTCTCCCCCTTGTACCAGCCTTCCCGCGTTCCCGGCACGTACTGGTATCCCCCGTCGGCGGCCTGCGAGTCGATCAGCCAGCGGAGAACCTTCTGCCACACCTCCGGGGAAATCTCGACACCAGCCCGCGATGCAGACCACAGCCCCAGGCAGGCATACTGCGTCACACTGATGTCACCGTTCGTGTTTCGCCCGGTCGGGTAATCCCACGAGCCATTCGAACGTTGAACAGAAATCAGATAGCGGGCAATCGCTTCCAGCTCCGGCTTGTACCGTTCAGCATCCACATCCACCAGAAAACTGGCGTCAACCCCGGCCTCGTAGACGTGATGCCCGCCCGGCTGATACTTCCCGTCTTTGACCTTCCCGCGCACCAGGGCAACGGCACCGGAGATCTCCGGTGAATTCGTCGGCACTCGCGCCTTGACCAGTGCCAGGGCCGCCAGCGAGCGCTCTCCCCCTTCGCTCAGGTTGCCGATCCGGGATTTCACATACGCCGCGCCCCGGGCGATCGAACGGTCAACGGCGGCACGATCGGCTGCCCGAGCGACGGCAGACAATCCGTTCACAAGCAGCGCTCCGGCCACCAGTGTCAGCAGGAAATGTTTCATGGCTCTGTTGTGATGTGGGCCAGCCGCTGGAGCTTCGCGTCGACGGGGTGGTGGTGCCGTACCGGGAA
>CAZUXX010000026.1:3138-13280 GCA_964624215.1 uncultured Planctomycetaceae bacterium | reverse complement strand
CGCATCGAAGATCTGATCTTCGAACTGAAGGAGCAGTACACGATCGTCATTGTCACCCACAACATGCAGCAGGCCGCACGCGTGAGCAACCTGACGGCGTTCTTTTTCCAGGGACGTCTCATCGAGTGTGGCGACACCCAGTCCATCTTCCGCAATCCCCGCGAGAAGCAGACTGAAGACTACATCACCGGCCGGTTCGGCTAGAGCGGTATCATTGCACGGGCGGCGTTCCTCTCGGGTGACGCGAGGATGGCGCCACCCCTGCGCCGTCACGGCGAATCCGGACAGGATCCGGCGTTGCCGGACTCCCCCCGGGGGAGCGCAGCGGGACGACTGCCGTGCCTCCAGGGGCGGCAACGTTCCGAGGGCAATTCACCGATTCGGCACTGTCGACCAGCGTCCGGTTTTCCGGGCGGGCATTCGACCTGGCATTCGCGAGTCCTATTCATGTCCATTCATCTGCAGTCCGACCTCGAATCGCTTCACAAGGACCTGTTGTCGATGTCGGCGACGGTCGAGGACATGATCCATCGGGCTGTGGACCAGCTCTCCTCTCCCAGTCTCGAGGAGGCTCGCGGACTCGCGGCGGACGACATCCGCATCGACCGCTGGGATATCCAGATCGAAGACACGTGCCTGAAGCTGCTGGCGTTGCATCAGCCGGTGGCGATCGACCTGAGGCGAATCACGACGGTACTGAAGATTGTGGGTGAGCTGGAACGTGTGGCGGATCTGTCCGTCAACATTGCCGATCGCGCGACCGGACTCATCGACGCTCATGAAGTGCAGGTCCCGGACCAGTTGCGGGTGATGGCCCGCCAGGCGGTCGACATGCTGCATCGTGCGATCGACTCCTATGTCGAACTCGACAGTGCCAAGGCCCGGCAGGTGATTGACGACGACGACCGGGTCGACGAGGCGAACGTCGAGATCATTCGCTCCTTGATCGAGACGATGCACCGGCAGCCCGACCGGCTTGATCCGCTGCTGCATCTGTTCTCGGCCGTGCGGCAGGTCGAACGGGTCGCCGACCATGCTTCCAACATCGCGGAAGACGTTGTCTATCTGGTCGAAGGCCGGATCATCCGGCACGCCCGGAAACTGAGTTCCATCTCTCCCTCGGCTGCACGATGACCAAGCAATCGATTCTGATCGTCGATGACGAAGCCGCGATTCTGGAACCTCTGAAGTACAACCTTGAGAAGGAGGGGTACGAGGTCTCGACGGCTCTGGATGGTCGCGAAGCGATCCAGAAGGCGCAGCGGTTCCCGCCCGATGTGGTGATCCTCGATCTGATGCTTCCGGTGATGGACGGGTACTCCGTCTGTCGGCAGTTGCGGAGTGACAGCCGCACCTCCTCCGCCCGGATTCTGATGCTCACTGCGAAAGGGGACGAGACAGACGAAGTCATCGGCTTCGGGATGGGAGCCGACGATTATGTCACCAAGCCTTTCAAGATGCGGCCGCTGCTGGAACGGGTGAAGGCTCTGCTGCGACGACCGACAGGCCCGGGTGCGGAGGACGGTGCCGAGATCATCGAACTGGAAGGGATCCGGATCGACCGACTGCGACACGAAGTGCTGGTCGACGGTGAAGAGCTGCTGCTCACTCCGACCGAAGTCCGGCTGCTGTGGACCCTGGCGCGACAGCCGGGACGCAGCTTCTCGCGACACGAACTGCTTGATTGTTGTCGTGGCGAGGACGCGAACTCGATGGAACGCACGATCGATGTCCATGTGCGGGCTTTGCGGGTCAAGCTGGGTGACAAGGCACCACTGATCGAAACGGTCCGTGGCATTGGCTACCGGTTCCGTCCGACTCGCTGACGTGGTGCGATGACTGCTGCTGCCGGGGGCGCAGCGGGTGCTCCCTCTCAGCTGGCCTCTTGTCGGAGCCCGTCGGCCGAGGCATAGTGGGATCAGACCGTGTTCCGCCCGGAATGCCCTGGGGATCGGCGATGCTCCGACTGACTGCACTGATTCTGTTAACGACCGCAAGTCTTCTGCCCGCCCAGCAGGTGACGATCGGCGTCACCGAAGAGGGGTTCAGCGACAACTGGTACGGGTCAATCGGCGGATCTGCCTACGGGTATGGGCCGGGGTACGGGTTCACCATTGGCGGCTACGGGCCTCCCGTTTACGGAGGGTACTTCCCGGGCGGCGGGATCGGGATCGACTACGGATTTCATCGGGGACCACGCTCGTATGGCGGGGCCTACTTCGCCGGACAGGGGCGATCGACGATCTACAGCGCGACCACACCGTACCTCACGGTGACCAACGGAGTACCGGGGTCGATCTTCGTTGGTCGCGTCACACCGTTCGTGACGGGGATCGTTCCGGTTGGTCCGTACGTCGGGCCGGGGTATTTCGGTCCGGACCCCGCGTTTCTCCCCGAGCTGCAGAATCTCGGGGCGGCCAACACCATCGACGGCCGTCTGCAACGGGGAGAGTTTCATCTTGTCGATGGACAAGTTGTCCCGGGGCCTGCCCGGGCTGAGCCGCGGATGCTGGACCCTGCCGACGATCCCTTTCCGGCGGGCCAGGGGGAACAACCGGCCGTCGAGCCACCGCCTCCGCTACCTCCCGGTGCCCCGGAGCAGGACCAGGGGGGACCACTGTTGAGGGAACCTGCGAAGCGGGATTCTCCGCGCGACGCGGCCGCTCTCCGGGAGGCGGCTCTCCGGGCGCGACAGGCCGATGCGGCCAACCTGCTGGAAAAAGGGAACGAGCTCTTGGCGCGAGGCCGCACGGCGGCGGTCCTGCTGTATCAGACGGCTTTGCCGCAGGCGACGGGACGCCTCAAGGCCGAAATCGAGTCCCGACTGGAGACCATCGAAGAGGAACTGCGTCGCAATGAGTGAGCTCAAGGCCTGCGGCGTTCTTGTCGTCCGCACCGAACCCGGCGACGAGCGCCGTCCCCGCGAGTTTCTCCTGATGCGTCACCCGACCCGCTGGGATCTCCCGAAGGGACATGTCGATCCTCGCGAGACGGAGGAGCGTGTCACTGCGTTGCGGGAGCTGCAGGAAGAAACGGGCATTCCGGCCGATGCGATCGAACTCGACCCGGACTTCCGCTTCGAGTTGCAGTATCCGGTCGTCTCGCCATGGACGGGCGGAAAGCCCCGTCTGAAAACGCTCGTGATCTTTCTTGGACGGCTCGTGCGAGAGGTTCCGATTCAGACGACCGAGCACGAGGGATTCGCGTGGTTTCCGTGGGAGCCACCGCATGCCATCCAGCTGCAAACCATTGATCCGCTGCTGGCGGCGGTGGAACGGTTTCTTGTTCCACCAGGCAATCCGGCGAGTGAGACCTCGTAAAGAAGGTGGCCTGACTCGCCGGTGCCGATGCCATCAGTTCCCTCGCCCCCACAGTTTGTCGAACATTCCCGTCTGCTGGATGCCGTCTGCCTGTGCTGCCTCGGGGGGTGCGGGCGGTGCCGCGGGCCTCCCGGGACGGGGAGCAAAGGGGTCGACATCGTCAGCAGGCCCGGGGATCGGCGCCGGTTCCGGCAGTGGTTGCATATCGGGCGGCGGTGCCGGCTGATCCGCGTTCCCCTCGTGCGGCAGCGGCTGGGTGCGGGCGAACCCGACTTGCGACACCGGATACGGGGAAGCGAACTCAGGCGGGATCGTCGATTTCTCCGGCACGTCCACCGAGTAAGCCCGGTGCGTCGCACGTCGCTGGGCATCTTCGTAGGCGGCAGGAGCCCACGGACCTTCGCGAAGCGACACATTGTTGTACGCGAGGATCGTGCCCTTGCGGAACTGGAGGTTCGCGAGGGCCTGGTTGTAGTTGGCCAGGCTCGTGTAATAGGCGACTTCGGCTTCGGCACGCCGCTGCTGGGCACGCGAGATCTCGTCGACGTTGATCGTCAGCCCGACCGCGGGTTCGAGCTTGCGGACGTTGTCTTCGGTCGCCTGGAAGCGGTTGTAGTTCTCGACCGCCGTGGTGTAGGCACGTGCCAGTTCCTGGAACGCGGCGGCGAGTTCGTGGCCGATTTCCTTCTCCTGCTCTGCGAGCAGCTTGCGGGCCCGTGCCAGCCGCAACTCGTAGTTACGCACCTGGGCCCGAGCCGAGCGGAACCCGATTGGCATATTCATCTGGAAGCCGAGTGCCCAGCCTTCTTCGTCACCGTCGATCAGGTTGCCGTAGAAGCTCCGGAGATTCTTGCCGGCTGGTGCATCCTGACGCTCATACGGGAAGAGCTGATCGCCAAAGCCGTTGAGCTGGTAGGAGGCGATCAGGTCGAGTTGTGGTTTCGTCAGGCTTTTGGCGGCAGCCAGCTGCAGTTCGAGACTGCGGATCTGCCACTTCTGGGCCCGCAGTTCCACACGGTTGGCGAGCGCCTCGCTGAGGTTCGTATACCAGTCGGGAATGACTTCGGCAGTGACCGGCTCGGTCACCGGCTGCAGGATCGTGCCGTCGTTGACCGGCAGGTTCATCAATCGCCGCAGGCGGGTCTCGGCGGTGAACAGGTTCGACCGCTGGTTCAGCACGGTGGCCTTGGTCAGGTACAGCTGGTCACGAGCCTGGGCTTCGTCGGCCGGCGTGATGATCTCGGGCGACTGTTTGTCCGCCAGTTCCCACGTTCGCTGGGCCGCGTCGCGGGCTTCGGCAGCGGTGTGGAAGTTTCGATAGGCGAGGTACAGATCCCAGTAGGCGTTCTCGACGTCGAGCACGAGATTGTGCAAGGCCGCCTCGAACCGCGCGAGGGTGATGTCGTTGTTGATCCGTGCGATCACGACACCCTGCGACACGCCGGTGATACCGCCGAAGTTCTCGCTGATCGGTCCGGCGATGCGGGTGAACTCGGTGCCGGCCCCGGCCAGCAACGGCTGGCGATACTGGATTCGGACGTTGCCGGTATACACCGATTCAAACAGGTTCGGCGGCGTGGGGATGTTGGTCCCCTGGTACTGCACGTTGTGGTCGACCACGATCGCACCGCCGTGCGCGAACGTCTTCGACAGAGCGGTCGAGAACGTGGCGGTCTCCGCGGCAAGGACGGATCCACCGGCGAGTCCCCCGCCCGCGTTGAAGGTGTTGTTCTGGGTTGTTTCGTTCCGCCCCCAGATCATGGTCGTCGACAGTTGCGCGTCGAACGCAGCAAGTGCCGCCTCGACACCGCGGCCGCCGATGAGCACACCCGTCTCCTGAATCGCCGAGTCGTAGATCGACGCGACCCCTTCAGGGTTCGAGATCAACTGGTTCCCCGGGGAGAGGAACTGCCCGTTCGTGCGGACAATCTGGGCATTTTCGAGTGCGGTTCGGATCGCCTCTTCGAGGGTCACCGGACGCAGTTCGTAATGCTCTGTCTCACGGACCGTATGCGGCTGAATGGACACCGCCAGGTCGTCCGGTGTCGCCGAAACCACGTTGGGATATTCGATGGCCGTCACGTGGCCTTTGTAGTACGCCGTTCCCGGATTCCCGAGATACTTCGTCTCGGTACGCAGATCCAGACATCCGGTCAGCAGCAGGCTGCCTGAAAGAAACAGGCGCGACATCCGCTGCCATTGGTCTCGCAGTCTCATCGACTGGTCTCCCCCTGATCGACTCGCGCGGGCAGACCGCGCGATAGCTTGCCCCCATCGTTAACGTTGGTATCGTCGGAGGATCCCGCACCAGTTGACGGAAAGTTTGAAATCGGAAAACCGATCCAGAGCTGATTGTCGGAAGAACCGCGACGGGTCTTACACGCCGCAGCATTCTCCCGTGGATGACACCTCCCATCCGGCGCTGCTCGATGACGGGATGCTCCTGAAGCAATGCCGCCAGCAACGCGTGCGGAGATCGGGCCCCGGGGGACAGCGGCGCAACAAGGTCGAAACGGGAGTGTGCCTGTTTCACTTGCCGACAGGTCAGAAAAGCGAGGCCAGCGACAGCCGCAGCTCGGTTCAGAATCTCGTGGTTGCGCTTCGCCGGCTGCGTGTCGAGCTGGCACTCCACGTTCGCCTGCCGCGCCGGTCGATCTCTCCGGATCTCTGGAAAGGGCGGGTTCGCGGCGGCAAGCTCGTGCTCAACGAGTCGCATCCGGATGTTCCGGCAATTCTTGCCGAGTTCCTCGATCTGCTGGCCACATTCGACTGGAACCTGGCCGAGGCGGCGGCCCTTGCCGGACTGACATCGACGCAGGCCGTCAAACTGCTGCGTCTGGAGCCGCGGGCCTTGCAGATGCTCAACGAGCACCGGGCGGCTGCCGGATTGAAGCGGCTCAGTTGAGCTTCTCTCCGGTGAGAGGTGGTCAATTCGGGAATCGTGCTGTTGTCCGCCCCGTGCCTGTCTACAATCTGGCTCAGACACGTCTGACCCGGACAGGGAGGTTGTGTTCCCGCAGGTTCCGGACGCTGTGCCCGCCATCCGGCCTGGTGTGATGGGCGGCACGTTCCCTCGAATTCAACACTCTTCCTGTTCGTACGTTCCATCAACAAGTTCGATAGAAGTCACACGAATACTCTGGGCCAGGGAGGCGTTGAGTGAGTGGACCGAAGGTGAATCGGGATGACGGCCGATCCGGAACTGCTATCGCCGCGACAGGCTGCCGAGCTGCTCGGCGTCAGTGAAGCATCTGTCAAACGCTGGTGTGATCGGGGGATCCTGCCTGCGGTGCGGACGGAGGGAGGGCACCGGCGGGTGCCAACCGAGGATGTCCAGAAGATGCTCGCCGAGCGCGGCGGGCGTCCCCAGAACCGCAAGCCCGAAGAAGTCGTTGGAGCTGCCGGAGAGTGGCGGGACATCGAGTCGATCAGTCAGCGGTTGTGTGCTGCGAATTCGGCCGGTGATGAGGCCGCTGCCTGCATGGTCCTGCGGGACGGAGTTGCTGCGGGACATGACTTGCCAGCTTTGCTGGACGCCCTGCTGACCCTGCATGCCGCCAGGCTGTCTGAAGACGAGTACCGCGACTGGATGGAATCGCAATCCGGCCAGACCTGTCGCGATGCGCTCACGCTGCTGCGGCGTGAGTATGAACGAACGCCTCGGACCGTCGCTCCGGTGGTGCTGGCCGGGCTCGACGGCGACCAGTGCCCGATCACGCTGCATGCCGCGGCGCTGGCGACACGGGCCTCGGGATTCAAGACAATTCTCCTGGGAGCCGGCCTGCCGTTCCACACGCTTCGCGACGCGATCACCGAACTGAACCCGGCGGTCCTCGTGCTGAGGCTCGCCTGCGTCAAGATGCCGCAGGCCGTGCGCGAGCACGTCGAGCAACTGGTCAAGGCTGCCCACGCGACCCGCTCGGCGGTTGTGGTCCTGGGGTGTCCCAGCGAAGTCGGGTGTCTGGCGACACTCCCGGTGCGTATGTGCGAGAATCTCACTGCGCTGGCCCAGATCCTGCGGGTGCTGGTTCCTCCCGAATGCGAAGAGGGAGAGTGAGACGCGCTCGGCCCCGTTTGCCCCTCCGTGTTCGCCGGTGCCGGTGCGGCCCGATCGCAGGGATTTTGCATGGCCCCCTCGCGGAGAGGGTTGGAGTGTGGTTGGCATTCCCGTATCTTCGGGCGGAATTCCTGGTACTCGTTCTCTCTTTCGCCAATCAGACATCGCTATGATCTCGCGCCGCACGTTTCTCAAGACGACCGGTGTTGCCCTGGGAGCCAGTGCGTTCCCGGTCGCCGCGAAGGCATCCCGTTCGCAAAAGACGGTGCTTCTGCAATGTGCCTGGGCGGTCAAGAACATCGGGGACATCGGGCACACGCCGGGCACGCTCCGCTTTCTTGAGCAGTATCTGCCGGAAGCGAAAGTCATCCTGTGGGCTCACAGGACGAATGTGGAAGTGGATGCCATGCTGGCGAAGCGGTTCCCCAATGTGGAGATCGTGAAGGGATCGCTCTCGGAAAAGGGAGGGCCTGTGCAGCAGGCGATTGACCGGGCGGACTTCTTCCTTCGCGGGCCGGGCATGGGCCAGTCGACCGACTTCATGCGGTACTGCAACAAGATCGGCAAGCCCTGGGGTCTGCAGGGGCAGTCGTACTTCCCCGACATGGTCAACGGTCCCGGGGCGGAGGAGTGGATCAAGCTGCTCAACAGTGCCTCGTTCATCTACTGCCGCGACTCGAAGACGCTCAAGACGCTGCAGGATGCCGGTGTGAATCCGCCGGTGCTCGAATTCGCTCCCGACGGCTGCTTCGGGATCGATGTTCGTAACGAAGAGAAAGCACTGGCCCGGATGGAGAAGCACGGGCTGGAGCCGAAGAAGTTCATCACGATGCAGCTGCGGACGCACTCACCGACCAGTCCGGGAGTTGACGACAGGCGGCCGCAGAAGCTCAATCCTCTGCATCCCACACCGGAGAACATTGCCGACGACACCCGGCGGGCGAAGGTCTATCAGGATGTCATCGCCATGTGGGTGAAGGAGACGGGTGGGAAGGTCGTCATCGCGCCCGAGGTCTACAAGGAGATGGAGTACAACAAGAAGTTCGTGTACGACCCGCTCCCCGAGAAGCTGAAGAAACACGTCGAGAACTTCGACGAGTTCTGGAACGTCGACGAAGCCTGCTCGTTCTATGCGCGGGCGCATACGGTGATCTGTCACGAGCCGCATACGCCAATCATGGCGCTGGCAAACGGCACGCCGATGATGCACACCTTCTCGGAGTTCCATTCGCCGAAGTGCTGGATGTTCAAGGACATCGGGCTTGAAGAATGGGCTCCGGAGTTCGACAGCACTCCGCCGGAGAAGATGTTCGAGATCCTGATGGGCATCCATCGCGACTATCCTGCCGCCGAGGCGAAGGTGAAAAAGGCGATGGCCTATGTGGAGGAGCGGGCCCAGGCACAGATGAACGTGCTGCGAGGGGTGCTCAACGGCTGAACGTGCCCGGACCGCTGGTGACAACAGGCAGGACCTCGGGGGCAGCATCAGCTGCAGGGCGACTCCGCACGCGCGTGCTCGTCGCGTCGGAGGTGGACCGGAACGTTCTGCTTCGGCTGCAGGGGCAGGCGCTTGAACGAAGTCATCGCGTACCGATCCACCTGACGGCTGGCCGGTCGGGGATCACGCGGTGCCGGCAGAGATAGCGACTTTCAGCACGCCATCGCGCTGGTTGGCGAACAGGTCGTAAGCCTCTTCGATCTGTTCGAGGGGATAGCGGTGCGTCACGAGAGAACGGAGGTCGGCGCGGCCGGAGGCGACGGCGTTCATGAGCCTCCGCATGCGTTCTTTCCCGCCGGGGCAGAGCGTGGTGACGATCTGGTGGTCACCCAGACCGGCGGCGAGGGCATCGAGTGGCAGGGTCAGTTTGCCGGAGTAGACACCGAGGCTGGAGAGAATCCCCCCCGGCTTGAGAATTCGCAGGCAGCTTTCGAAGGTTCCCTGTGTGCCGAGGGCCTCGATCGCCACATCGACCCCGCGGCCGTTTGTGGCGTCGAGAATCGTCTGCACCGGATCCTGTTCGCGAAAGTTAATGACGTCGTCGGCGCCCAGTTGCCGCGACATGGCGAGCCGTTCGGGGATGCCGTCGACCGCGAAGATGCGGGTCGCCCCGGACAGCTTCGCTCCCACCGTGGCGCACAGCCCGATTGGTCCCTGCGCGAAGACCGCAACTACATCGCCGATGCGGACCTGACCGCTCTCGGCACCGCTGAAGCCCGTGCTCATGATGTCGGGACACATCAGCACCTGTTCGTCGCTGAGGTGATCGGGCACGCGGGCGAGGTTGGCAGTGGCATTGGGAATCAGCACGTACTCTGCCTGGCAACCGTCGATTGTGTTACCGAGCTGCCAGCCTCCCATTGCCTTCCCGCCGCACTGTGACGAGTGCCCCTCAAGACATGAGCCGCACTGTCCACAGGGAGTAATGGCACCGGCGATGACCCTCTCGCCGACTTTGAACCCCGTGACGGCCGATCCGAGTTCTGCGATGACGCCGACCGGTTCGTGTCCGACGGTGAGCCCGCGATTGACGGGGTACTCCCCTTTGAGAATGTGAATGTCGGTCCCGCAGATGGTGGTCGTCGTGACCTTGAGCAGTGCGTCGAGCGGGCCGGGGGAAGGGATCGGCTTGTCTTCGAGAACGATACGGCCCGGTTCGACGAAGACAGCGGCTTTCATTGTGCGACTCATCGCGGCCTCCATGATGAGAGGAAGAACCAGTCCCCCCCCCAGAATGCCGCGGGTCGTGCCGGGACTCAACGGACAA
>CAZUXX010000026.1:0-3128 GCA_964624215.1 uncultured Planctomycetaceae bacterium | reverse complement strand
ATGGATTCAGACGGGTGCCGGCCGCCATGTGTTGGGAGCATGCCGTCGTCGGGTCGGCACGAGGGAGTTTGGAGGCTCTTCTCCGGTTTGCATGCTCACCCGCCCGCGGCGTGAGAGCGTGGCATCCGATGCGTGGGGACCACGACCGCAACGCGACCGCTCCGCTCGTCCTCGACGATCCCGCCGCGACTGATGGAGAATTCGATCACGAGGTGCGGGCTTTCGCGCGCAGCGTCGCCAGAGTCTTGCCATCGATTTCAGGAGGCGGCTCCGGCAGGGTGACCGTTCGAAGGGTCAGTTCGCCCTTGGCGTTGGCGATTCCCTCGTCAAGGCTGGCCTTGAGCCGCCCCAAAAGAGGCTTGCGGACTGGTTCTCGTCATGCGAGCGTCATTCATCCGTCACGCAGCCTTCGCTGGCGCTCTTCACCGTCTTGATGTACTTGTACAGCGTTCCACGCGTGAACTTGTACGGGGGCGGGGAGAATTCCGCCTGGCGGCGTGAAATCTCCTCAGCTGGCACGTCGACGTTGATCTCGTTTGTCTCGGCATCGATCGTGATCTGCTCGCCATCGCGGATCAGGGCGATGGGGCCCCCCTCCTGGGCTTCAGGGGTGACATGGCCGATGATGAAGCCGTGGCTGCCACCGGAGAAACGGCCGTCGGTGATCAGGGCCACTTTGTCGCCCAGGCCGGCGCCCATCAGGGCCGAGGTGGGGGTGAGCATTTCCGGCATGCCGGGGCCCCCCTTGGGACCTTCGTAGCGGATGACGATCACCTTGCCGCCCTTGATCCGGCCCTCCTCCAGCCCCTTGAGCATTTCTTCTTCGCTGTCAAAGCAGATCGCGGGGCCGGTGAATCGCAGGCCTTCCTTTCCGGTGATCTTGGCCACGGCCCCCTCGGGAGCAACGTTGCCACGGAGGATGCGGATGTGCCCTGTCGGCTTGATGGGGTTGTCGATGTCGTGAACGATCGTCTGGCCTTCCTTCAGGCCGGGCAAATCGGCGACGTTCTCGGCGAGCGTCTTGCCGGTGCAGGTGATGCAGTCTCCGTTGAGGTAGCCTTTCTCCAGCAGATACTTCACCACGGCCGGGGTGCCGCCAACGGAGTGCAGGTCTTCCTGGACGAACTTGCCGGAGGGCTTGAGGTCGGCGAGGTAGGGGACGCGGTCGGAGACTTTCTGGAAGTCGTCGATCGTCAGTTCCACCCCGACGCTGCGGGCCATGGCGATGAGATGCAGCACCGCGTTGGTCGATCCGCCCAGGGCAATGACGATGGTCATGGCGTTCTCGAAGGCGTCGCGGGTCATGATGTCGCGGGGCTTGAGGTCCAGCTCCAGCAGGTTTTTGATCGCGGCTCCGGACTGGACACACTCCTCGAGCTTCAGCGGATCCTCCGCCGGCGTCGATGAGGAGTACGGCAGCGACATGCCGAGCACCTCAATGGCGCAGGCCATCGTGTTGGCGGTATACATGCCTCCGCAGGCGCCGGCGCCGGGGCAGCTCTTGCGGACGATCTCCTTGCGCTGCTCTTCGGTGATCTTGCCGGTAATCGCCTGACCGTAGGACTGGAAGGCGGAGACGATGTCGAGCTTGTCGGCGTCGACGCCGGCGACTCCCTTGAGGTTGGCGGAGCAGCCGGGGCGAATGGTGCCTCCGTAGACCATGATGGCCGGACGATTCAGCCGGCCCATGGCGATCACGCAGCCGGGCATGTTCTTGTCGCATCCCGGCAGGGCGATGAGGGCGTCGTACCACTGCCCGCCCATGATGGTTTCCATGGAGTCGGCGATGAGGTCGCGCGACTGCAGCGAGTAGCTCATGCCGTCGGTTCCCATCGAGATGCCGTCGGAGACGCCGATGGTGTTGAACCGCATACCGACGAGCCCGGCCGCCTGCACTCCTTCCTTGACCTTTGCGGCCAGGTCGAGCAGGTGCATGTTGCAGGAGTTCCCCTCGTACCAGACAGAGCCGATGCCGACCTGGGCCTTGTTCATGTCCTCGTCGGTGAGGCCGGTGGCGTAGAGCATCGCCTGCGAGGCACCCTGAGAGGCCGGCTGCGTGACTCGGGAGGAATACTTGTTGAGCATGGGACTGTGTGGCTGATAATTGTTGGGTGAAAAATCGCCGAACGCAGCGTCGCAGAGTGCCGGGGCGGTGCCCGCGTCTGTCCGTCAGCGGTGAGGATGTTGTCCGGTACCCGACAGTTTAGAGAGTCGTGCAACCCGAGGAGAGCGTCCCGCGGAGTCCGTTCGAATTGTCGTCATTCGTGAGGACGCAGGGGATCCCCGGTGATGCGTGGCCGGATCGCGGCGAGACAGCCGAAGGTGTCGGGCGGTGAGATTCCGGTTTTCGATGCAGACCGTGTCTGCCGCCGGATGGTTCGGCGATTTCCTGTGCTGCGGGCAAAGCGAGACGGTTGCTGGCGTGCGGCTGGCAGTGAGGGATCAAGTGCCGCCAAGGATCTTCTCGTAAACGTTCACGTGCCGCTCGACCATCGCCGGAAGCGAATGATTCGACTGCATCCTTGCTGCCGCGGCCGTGCCGAGCTGTGTTGCCAGTTCCGGCTCATTGAGAAGACGCCGGGTGAACTGCGCAAATCCGGCGGCGTCTCCGACGTCGACGAGGTAACCGGTCTGACCGTGGGTGACCAGCTCGCGATTGGCAGGAATGTCGGACACGACGACGGGGCATCCACAGGCCATGGCTTCCATCAGGCTGTTGCTCTGGCCTTCAAAATCGCTTCCCAGCCAGAACACATCGGCGTAGTGGAGAAAGCTTGCGGCATCGTCGCGATGTCCGAGAAAGTGGACATACTCGCGGCACTCGACGCGGGTGGCTTCCTGGATCAGCTGGTCCCGCTGTGGCCCGTCACCGAGAATGAGGTAACGAACGTCGGGCGTCGCCTGCCGCAGGACCTGCATTGCCCACAACAGGTCGGGGAGCCGCTTCTGCGGGGCGAGTCGTCCGACCGACATCACCAGTCGCGTCTGTTCGGGCACTCCCAGTTCCCTGCAGAGTTCTGCCCGTGTGAACGCGGGCGGAGGCGGTGTCGCGACCGCATTCGGAATGACGTCGATGCGTTCGGGGGGATAGCCGACCTGGCGATAGAAGTCGGCCACCGCCTGAGAAT
>CAZUXX010000025.1:0-13313 GCA_964624215.1 uncultured Planctomycetaceae bacterium | reverse complement strand
GCAATCACGTTGGCCATCGTGAACGTCGTCCCCGTCCCTGTTGCGCCGAGCAACACCTGCGACTGTCGCCCCTCCTGAAGTCCTCGGACGAGCGCATCGATGGCAGCCGGCTGGTCACCGGCTGGCTGGAACTCCGAACAAAGCTGAAATTCAGGCATAAGGAAGAACGCCCGCAGGCGTCGGAAGCAGAGAGAGGGACACCGTCAGTTCGTCCCCATTGTACCCGCCCGGCCCCGCGGAACACCTCGCTTCACATCTGTTTGGGGCAATGTCGCCCCTCGGGTGCCGCGAGAGGGCGGGTGACTCGTCTGCAGACGGCAGCGATGACGGGTCGACTGTCTCTTCTGACGCAACCGGCAGTTGCGCGGCAGGTCTGATCAACCCGGTCTGATTTATGGATTTTTGCCGTTGAGCGCATTGCGAGCCGGCCGGAGAATCGGCACTGGTACGGTAGGGACGGTCCTGACATCTCAGCGAGGAGACGGCGATGGCGCTTCAGCGGATGGACAACGTACTGATCGTTGTCGACGACCTCGAACGGATGAAGGCCTTCTTCCGCGAACTGGGCCTTGAGCTGGAGAGCGAGACGACCGTCGAGGGGCCGGATGTCGGCAAACTGATCGGCCTGGAGAACGTCCGGGCGACGCTGGCGATGATGCGAACCCCTGACGGACAGGGGATCGAACTGGACAAGTTTCACACGCCCCCGGCGGTCCGGTTGGGGCCAGACAATGCACCGGTGAACGCCCTGGGCCTGCGCCGGCTGATGTTTGCCGTCGATGATATCAATTCGCTCGTGGCACACATGTGTACTCACGGAGCCGAGCTGATCGGAGAAATGCAATACGAAAACCTGTACCGCCTGGCGTACCTCCGGGGTCCCGAGGGAATCATCGTGGCTTTGGCCGAGAAGATCGCCTCCTAAACGGTCGTTGTGGAGGCGTTTGAGCGGCGACAGGCCTTTTTCGCAACGCACCCACGAGAACAGGGCTATCGAGGCTCACGGACGGGTCTGCAAAGGGGGATGCCCCGTTATCCCCGTGCATCCGCGACATAGGGACTCAGAGCCGCTTCGGCCCGTCGCGCGACCTCTCTGCGAAGCTGTTCCGGCTCGACGACCTCGACCTGTTCACCAAAGCCCAGAATCCACCACGCGATCTCCGAGAGGCCGGCGACGCGGACCGTCATCAGCAGACTTCCGTCGTCCTCCCAGACAGTCTCCTGGGTCCGGTGCCAGACGACGTCCGCCACGCTGCCGGCAATACTCGAGGCAAACCGCACAGTGACTTTCTGACTCTTGCCCGGCGCGCGAATCAGTCTCCAGGCATCCCCGAGATACGTATCCAGCGAAAACCTCGGAGGAATCTCATACGACTGTTTCGTCAGTTCGACCGCCGTCAGCCGCGAGACCGAGAACGTCCGCACATCGCGATGCACTGACGAGCGGCCGATCACATACCACGCATGTCCCTGGAACAGCAGCCGGTACGGGCTGAGAAGCGTTGTCAGCGTGCGGCCGGGCACGGCCAGTCGACACTGGATGCGTACCTTTACCCGTTGTCTGAGTCCCTCGAGCAGTTCGTCGAAGAATCCCCGAACCGACTCGGCGGGCAAATGCCCCGCCGATCGAATCACCACTTCCTTGGGCAGATCTCCGACGGCATTCTGCACTGACGTCGGAAACGTTCTGAGCAACTTCAGAGCTGCATCGCGGGCGGGCTCCATCAGTGGGACCAACCCCGTCCGGTGCCCGAGATTCATGGCGATCAGCAGCAGTGAGAGCGCCTCACTGGCGGAAACCGACGAGCTCGGGATCTGCTCCTGATGGGCCACATACGACTGCCGCCGCCCGTCGTACCAGACCGACAAACCGGCATCCTGCAGCAGTTTGATGTCTCGAAAGATCTGCCGCCGGCTGACACCACATTCTTCTGCCAGTGCACCGGCATTGGTCACCAGACCCGATTGCAGACGCGACAGAATCCGCATCAGTCGACGGAGTTTCCGTTCAGAGGATTTCATGCCGCCGAGTGTCGCTCCTCCTGAATCCCTTTTCAATTCGGCCTCCTGAGGACATCCGCCGCACCGATGGCTCCGTTTGCTGGGCCATTATGCCACAGTGCGATTTGTTTGTCTTCATACGAAAGTCACGACGTTCCCCCCGGAACCGTGTCAGTCAACAGGGCAGAAGAACGACCCTCCCCATGGCGGAGAGTTTCATGACGAGACCGAACCGATGGCTCGCCGGGTGGCAATTGCGCAAAATGGGTATCAGAGGATCTCCAGGTTACTGCCGAGATTGCTTCAACAGATCCGTATGACTCCTGAATCCTTCTGCAAGGCCTCGGGGATCGCGAAGGATCGTATTACGGAGCTGTGTCGATCCGGAGAACTGACCGACCTCGAAGCCATGCTGATTATGACCCATCTGTCACGGTTGCCCCGCAACCGGCGGCTCGATGAGCTAATTGGCGAATTCGAGACGGCTGTCGACTCCGTGATGCCCTCGATCTGGCTCGTCTGGCCGCAGAACTTGATCTGAAGGTCGCTGGGCGAATACCCTGTTCGTGCCATGCGATCCGGTCACGATGACGTCGAGCGCGCTGTGGACCGATCCGGATTCAGCCTGATTGAGCTGATCACCGTCATCGCCATCGTCGGCCTGCTCGCCTCCCTGATGCTGCCAGCCGTTCAGTCGGCGCGGGAATCCGCACGTTCTGCGGCGTGCAGGTCCAACCTGCACCAGATCTCCGTCGCGGTGCACAATTTCCACGGCGTCAACAATGCCATCCCGCCGATGGACCTCGCGGACCAGTGGGCCACCTGGGGCGTCTTCCTGATGCCGTATCTCGAAGCAATGCCGCAATACTCGCGCTGGGATCTTCAGAAGCAGTATTACGTGCAGCCCGAAGATGCCGGAACGGACCTCGCCGTCCTGCATTGCCCGACCCAGTTGACGTTTCCCCGTGCCGGGGGAGATGTGCGCTTCATCTGGGGGGAAGGGATCTTCATCGGCCCGCCCGGCTGGACCGACTATGCCTGTGTACGTGGCACCGACGTAGCAGTCGACAATGGACCTTTCAGACGCTCCGTTGACCGAGCTACCGGAATGAAGGCCGCGCCAGATGCCTCAAGCTCCGAATCGCTCTATACCAACTGGAAATTCCCCATCTCGTTTGCCGACCTCGCACCCGACGGTTTGAGCAATACACTGCTGTTCGGCGAAAAACATTTCTCTCCGGCCGTCATCGATCGATCAGTCTGGAACGGGGATGACCAACCCGCGTATGCGAGAGCCTGCGGCCTTTCATTTCCTCTCGCAACTGATTCCCGGCAAACCGCTATCCACCAGTTCGGCAGCCGACACCCGAACACGTGCTACTTTGCACTTGGCGACGGACAGGTTCGAGGGATTTCTGCCGATCTGGACCTGTCGGTCCTCCACTCGCTGGCGCATGTCGGGGACGAGGCCTCCCACGCCCCGTAAAGAGTGCCTGACAACCGGACGGCATCGCCGCAGCGCAGGGAGGTTCTCTCCGCGCTGTCTCTACAAGGTCCTGCAGAGGGTCCGGAGCACGTCTTGCGACAGAAGGCTGTGACTGGCGGCGTCATCTTCCAGAGGTGCGGGTCCTGAAGACGACCAGTGCCGCCACCACATCCTGTGCCAGAGCCTAGTCGAAGAACCGGACCGAAAGTCTCAGTTTCCGGAGGAGAACCGGCGCCGGATCCGCCAGCGGATTCCATTGTCGAACCGAGTCGATGACCGTCGTCAGGTGACGGTTCAACTCATGCCCTGCAGCCGATCGTCGTTCCGCACCCCTCACGATCGCCTGCATGGCATCAATCCAGGGGTCACTGTCTCTTCTGGGTTGCTCCTGTATTCGCATTCATAGCCCGTGCCCGCAAGTGTGTAACAGGGAAGGTGCATGAAATATCGCCGACGCAACATCGATCAAGTCGCGTCGGCGGTTTGCTCTCGAGCAGCAAGCGTTCTCAGTAGTAGTTGTCCAGAACGTCGTAGCGGGGGTCGGACCACTTGCCGTAGGCATCCACCGCCTCGGCCGTCACGACCCCCCCGATTCCCGGCGGGATCAGGAGGACCAGTGCGAAACTGCCGTCTGCATTCGCGCTCACCCAATGTCCCTCCAGCACTCCGCCGAAAACGATGATGCATCCCTCGGGATCCTCATCTTCAACAGTCCCTTCCATGATCCAATAGTCGGCGAACGGATTGGCAGCTCCGAAGTCCGTCAGCACCGGAGGCAGATCGTCTGCCGCACTGATTCGAGGAGCCACGCTGAACGCCAGCGCAACAAGCAGCATCCGAAACACAACCCGCACGCACATAACTACCTCCTCTGTCAGGTCCAATCGCCGAATCGCCCGGACAGTGGGCGACTCCAGAGAGGTGGTCGAGTTTGCGGCGGTGCGACTGCCAGCAAAAGGCATGAAATCATGCTATTTGCTGATTTTGTTCAATCCCGCGCCGTCAATAGCAGTTCGGGTTCGAGCACGCGTTTATTCGGAGCAACCGGCTCGTCCCGCGCAGTTTCAATCGCGGCGCGAATCTCCCCACTTGATACGGAGGAGAGCACTTCCTCCAGCTGGGATTTCGACGCCGCAGCCGCGACAGCCCGGCGGACGCTTTTCAGCAGTTCCGCCTGCGTAATCTCGCCGAACTCACAGCGGACTGCGTCATAGCAGGCGACCATCGCGGCGACCTCAGATGTCGAAAGCCGCTGCCGGGCGCTGTCGATGACACTCTTGTCCGGAGCCCGCAAATTCATGCGGGCATCCCGGTACTCAACCCACGCCATGTTCAGCCAGGGGGTCGGGTTCTCTGCAGACAATTCGATCGCACGCTCAAGGTATCTCCGTGCCGGTTCGAACTTTCTAAGCCGGTAGTAACAATAGCCGAGGTTGTTGTTGACCTCGCAGGTATCCAGGCCGCCCGCCAGCGCTCGCTCGAGATGATGAATTGCCGTTTCGTATCTCCGGCTGGAGCGGCACAGTACATACCCCAAGCTGGCATCCAGTGCCGGACTCGGTTCGATTCTTCGGACTTTGCTGAGATCGTCGAACGCCTGTTCGAACTGCTCGGACCGCAGGCTCGCCATGCCCCGCAGGTAGCGTGCGTGGCGATGCTCGGGCACCGCGGTGAGCACTGCCCCAAAATGGTCGGCTGCCTTTTCAAAATTCTGTGCCTCAAGAGCCTGCAGTCCCGCCGAATACTGGCGGACTACGTACGGAGGCCGGTTTACCCACCACTGACCGATCACCGCAAACATAATCGCCACAACCACGGTCATGGCGAACGTTTCGACCGGATGCAGCCGAACCCACCGCCGCAGCCTGGAGGACGTCTGCTGAGTTTGCCGGAGCCGCACTGCAAACTCGGCGGCCGTCGCGGGACGCTGTTCCGGCGCATAACTCAGCGCGCGGGCCAGCAGATCGGCCATCTCCGGGAACTGTCTCTTCAGTCGCTTCCACGCTGGTGAACGGGAGAGCCCCTGCTGCTGACGCCCGAGCAGCTCCCGGGCAGCGACCTCCACCGGGACTTCTGCCAGCGGATCCCCGAATGGCAGCTCACCCGTCAGCAGATGGAACAGAGTCGCTCCCAGCGAAAACACGTCGCACCGCGGGGTGACTTCGGGCGAGTCGAACAGTCCCCGCAGCATCTCCGGGGGCATGTACGGCAGGGTCCCCCCGAGGAATGTCGGGCTTTGCGAATCAGGTACCGCCAGATTGAAGTCGAGCAGCATCGGCGTGCCGTCAGACCGCAACAACACGTTCGACGGTTCGACATCGCAATGAAAGAATCCCCGCTCGTGAGCAAAGTGGAGTGCCTCCGCCAGTTCGACACCGATCAGCGCGATCGCGTCGGAATAGCGACCCGGAGTGCCCCACGAAATATCGAGCTTCTTGCCGACCGGCTGCCAGCGGTCCCCCGATTCCGGCCGGGCCTGCAGCACATCGTGCAACGTCACCCGCCCCAGAAACGGCATGCACAGTGCATGGAACTCTCCGGCATCCTCCGTGCGGACCGAGAGCACCGGCACAATATTGCGATGCTCAAGCATTCCCAGCGCATCGGCCTCGAACCGCAGGGAGCGTGTGACCTTCACAACGACCCGCCGCCCCCCCACGGCCGGCTCGCGCGCCAGATAGACCCGCGATTCCGCACTGCGGCCGAGTTCGTCGATCAGTTCGAGTCCGGCGAACGTCTCTCCCGGCGTCGGCCAGGCATCACCGTTCAACAGCTCGGGGCGTGCCTTCAGCAGCGTATGGAGTTCGAGGACCCGCCGCAGGGGATCTTCAACCTCCGGAAACTGCATCAGGAAGTCAGCGAGACTTATCACCTCACCGGCCTCCGACCTCTGCAGATACTCCTCGTACGCCAGATCAACCGTCAGTTCTTGCGTCACCTCCAGTTCGGGGTGCGCAAGGACGATTTCCCTCGCATCGATCGGGCCTTCGCCGGGCCACTCTCTGAGGAGTCGACTGACCAGCGAAGGACCCGGTGCGAGCGTCGGCAATGCCCGCACGGAAGAGTTCATCGTTGTGCCTGCTCGAGCTGTCTTAGCATTCGAAAAACGGTCCTTTCCGAGACTCCGAGCTCCTTCGCAATCTCACCGGGAGCTGCTCCGTGCACCCGCAAATCAGCCAGTCGCTGAAATTCGCCGGGGAATCCTGCTGTCAGCGTCGGAATGCATTCATTGGCGACGGCAACCTCCGACGGCCGTGGATCCCTCGCCGGCACGTGGTCGATTTCCGATTCATTCCATTGCAGCGGGACCTGCTTCCCCGCCTGACGCTTCTGGGTTCCGAACTGCGCCCGAATCTCGTCGACAACCTTGTTGATTGCGATCCGTCGCACCCGCCCCCGAACTTCAGACGGCGATTGCCGGGGGACCTGGTCCGCGTTCCGGAAAAATGAGGCCCACGCCGCCTGTGCAAAATCCTGCGAGTCAAACAGATTCCGCAGCCGACGTGGCAGCCGACGCCGAATCGTCTGCAGGACCTGCGGACCGAAGCGCGCAATCAGTGCCTCCGGAGACTCCGTACCGTCAATGGCTCCTTCGCCCCGGGATTCCCGCCGAACCTGACCGTCCATCGCATTCCCCACGTTTGCCGCCTACGAGAACCTTACAGTGCGTCGATTCGATGCATCAACTCACGAGGTCGGCAGGAAGGCGCCCGCAGCCGTCCCACTCCGGCTGCGTGATATCCCTCATCCGACGCCATGATCTCGCAAGACAGCCCGATTGTCGTCAGCTGCGAGTGCTTTCGGCAAGGGGAACATGCGTCTCGTTCCTCCAGAGGCGCGATTCCGGGGACGAGTCCGGGGGGCGGGCACCGCCCCGGTGCCAGAAATTCCCCCCGGTCCGTGCCGGTGGCCACGGCTCGATTGGTCCGGCAACTTACGGCCTTCGGTCTCTGAAGGCTCAACAGGCGACTCGCATCACTGCAGCTTCTTTTTGACCTTCAGAACCGCCATCGGGATGTCCGTACAATGGACGTCGACTCCCAGCCCCAGGCCGAGAAAGTAGTCCTCGATGGTATGCCCCGGCCAGCAGTTCACCTTGAAGCCCTGCTTCTGGGCCTGCTTCACCAGCGTGCGCGACGTCCCGCTCAACTGGCAGCCGATGTAGTTGACCTTCAGGTCTGTCGCCCTGGCGATGATCTCCTCAGACAGCGGCTTTCCGGTAATGAACAAGGTCGGAGCCTGTTCATCCAGACGACGAATTTCCCGGAGTGCCCGGTCGTCGAACGACGTGTACGCGTAGATGGATGACTCGGGGCGCTTCGCCTCCGCCTGCTCGAGCAGCGTGCGGCACATCTGCCGCACCCGCTCATCCGGGTAGAGGGTCTTGTTGCTGACCTTCATCTCCAGCTCGATGTACACCCCGGGCTTGTCCGCGAAGTAGTCCAGAAACTCCTCGAGAAACAGAAACGGCTGGCCTTTCTTCGACACGACATCCTTCAGCTCGGCTGCCGTTTTGCTCTCCACCGCCCCGCTCGCCTCGTATGTCCGGTCGAGGCTGTCGTCGTGCAGAATCACGAGGACGCCGTCCTTCGTCATGCGGATGTCGGTTTCGAACCCGCGAATCCCCTTCTCGTAGCAGGCACGAAAGGCCTCCATCGTGTTCTCTTCATACTCATGGGCGCCGCCCCGATGAGCCATCACGAGCGGTCCCCGCTCTTGACCAACGGCCACAGACCCCATGCAAACGCAGACGATCAACAGAAGCTTGCTGAAATTCACGGGAAGAAGTCTCTCGAATCGGGAAAAAGCCAGACAGTTGATTATCCGTTTACTCAAACGCCGTGTTGTCTGTTCGTTCGCGGCCGGCAGTTGCCCTAGGGAGCATTCGCCGGCACCAGCGGCAGGACGATCCGCGAAGGAAACTCCGCATTGTGCCAGACCGTATTCACTGCCGTCCTCATCAGCCGGTGCCGGTTCAGCGGCTCGCCGGTATTGGGGTTCACGTCGAACCTGGGAAAGTTGCTGCTCGAAATATCGACCCGGATGCGGTGCCCCTTCTTGAAGACGTTCGACGTGGGGTACAGCTTGATGGGAATCCGCACCACCTCCCCCGGCGTCAGGAGTTTCTCCTGCTCGAGCGATTCTCGGAACCGCGCGCGGCGGATGCCGTCGGTGATGTTCAGATCAAACCCGCCCGGAAAGTCAGCTGACGGCGGATAGACATCGATCAGCTTCGCCGTGAAGTCCGTATCCAGGCAATCTGACGAGGCCCACAGCTCCACCTCGATCGGCCCGGTGACTTCCACATCCTCCGACAACGGCTCGGTCTGGAAGACGAGAACGTCATTTCGAGCCGACAGTGGAATCGGGTTCGGCCAGTTCCAGACATGCGGCCCCCCTTTCTGGTTCCAGGCCCCTTGCAGCAGGATGTCGTTCCCTGAAGAAATATTGCCGCCGATCGTCGGCACCGGATTGTGTGGATCAAACTGGTAGGACGTCTGGCCCCCTTCGGCTCCGGGCTTCTCGGTCGACAGCGTTCCGTCCTGGTGCAGGTAGAAGCTCGTCTGCTTCGCTCGGGCGAGCGGCCATTCCAGCTCATTGCGCCAGTACCCGCCGTGGTACAGGCGATCCCGATCGGTCTTGTGACCATCGCCGGTCCCCATGACGAAAATGCGGACAGGGGACTCAAACGGAGCACTGCGGCCAACCGAGTTCTCCATTCCCTTGAGCGTGTGGTCGTACCATTCGAGCCGCCACTGGTACTGGTCGGGGATCGCCGCCTCTTTCCCGAAATCGACCTGCCCGTGCTGCGAGCCGGTTTGTGCTCCGTGAATCCACGGCCCCATGATGAGGTACAAGGGACTGGTCAGTCGCTTGCTCAGCGTTACATACGATTCCGCCGTGTTGCTGGCCCACGAGTCGTACCACCCGCCGACGAAGTACACCGGGATGTCCATGTACTTCTCGGGATTGTCCAGGATGTTGTTCTGGGCCCAGTACTCGTCGTTGGCCCCGTGCTCCATCGCGCCGATCAGCCAGTCCTCGTACTCCGGAGAGAGGGCCAGCGGCGTCGTCCCGCGGCGAAGCGGCAGCAATTTGAGGTATTCAAACCGTTGTGACGCCAGCTCCTGCAGGATTTCCCGCTTCCCCTCATCCTGCACTGCTCGACTGCCGCGACCGGCATTCAGGAAGATCCAGTTCCAGAAACGCATCTCGAATGCCCCGCCATTTCGCATGCTGGCGTGACCCATGTTGCACACTGCATCGACCGGGATGATCGTCTTCAGGTGCGGCGAGCCTTCGATCGCGACGGCGTGTTGAGTCCCCCCCACGTACGACGTCCCCAGCATCCCCACCTGTCCGTCCGACCACGGTTGCTTCGCGATCCATTCGAGGCAGTCGACCCCATCGGGACCATCGTCCGTCAGCCAGTGCCACTCCCCTTCGGAGCCGTAACGGCCGCGCGTGTCCTGGGCCACGAACACATAGCCGCGTGCCGCGAAATACTTCCCGAACGAACTCCCGCCTGCCCGGTTGTACGGAGTCCGCGTGAGGATCGTCGGAAACTTCCCTTCCACCGGCTGCCCCTCTTTTGCAGGGCGATAGATATCTGTCGCCAGCCGGACTCCGTCCCGCATGGGCACCATCACGCCGGCTTCGGTGACGACGTCGTACTCGGCCTCGCGGCCACTCACACTCGCAACAAATCCGATCCACAGGATCACACATCCGGCGGCGAATCGCAGCCGCCGTGAAGGCACAGTCATCATCGAGGCTCATCCGGGTCAGAGTTCACTGGCAGACACGCATCAGAATTGAATGATCCACTCGAGATTGCAACCCGCCCCGTGCCAGCAGCCCCTGCCCCGCGGCCCCGACGCGACCCCGGGACCGGCCGGTGGGGCGGACCGCTCCCCTCTTCCCGAAGTGATTGAGGCGATGCTGGTGGAGATCAATGCCCGGTTTGTGCCGGACGATGATGACAAGACGGCTATTGAACTCTTTCTGGTCGGCATCCAGGGCTGGGAAGCCGGGCTGCGGCATCAATCGAGGGTGACAGGCCGAAGCTGGAAAGAGTCAGACCAGCTTGTTTTCACCGGTTTCTGCGTCTTCCGGCAATATGCTGCCAGTTCCGGCCTCCCCACTCATAATCGAAAAGTGTTGAAAGTCACCACTTTTCTGTTATGAGTGGGGAATGAGCAGCGTTCAGGAATTCGTCAATTCACAGCTTGCCCGGGGACGGGGTTTCTTCACGAAACCAACCGCGATGGCTGAACTCGGCCTATCGCCGGAGGCTCTGAAGTCGGCCATCGCCCGGCTTTCCCGGAAAGGCGACCTCGTTTCCCCGCGACGGGGATTTTACCTGATCCTGCGGCCTGAAGATCGGGTGCTCGGTACTCCCGATCCCGCCCGATGGATCGACCCTTTTATGAAGTTCCTGGAGGTTGATTACCGCATCTCCCTACTTCGTGCGGCAGCGTTTCATGGAGCTTCCCATCAGGCAGCGATGGTCTTTCAGGTGATCGCACCACGACAACTTCAAGACATCGAGATCGGACGCCAAAGGGTCGAGTTTCTGTACCAGTCACCGAAAGCCTTCTCCAAGGCGAATCGCCCCGAGTGGCTCGCACAACTCAAGACGGACGCAGGGTTCGCCAAGATTGCTGGCGTGGAATTGAACCTGCTCGACATCTGCCGCTATTTCCATCGGGCCGGTGGAATCAACGGAGCCGCGCAGGCCGCCAACGACCTGGGCAAGAAAGCCGACGCCCGCATTCTCGCCAAGGCAGCCAGCGTTTACGAGAACTCGGCGGTTCGGCGACTCGGCTACCTTCTGGAACGGTTCGGGCATGCACGGCAGGCCGCTGCACTCCGGCCCTTTGCCGAAAAGGCCAAGTCTTTCAAGCCGCTCGATCCATCAGTCAAACCCATTGTTCCCGAACTGGCCGCGATGGAGGAACGAAACGCGGACTGGAAACTCCTTGTCAACGTGTCGGTGGAGATTGACCAATGATTCCATTGGCACATATCCAGCAATGGACGGCGCTCGCTCCCTGGCCTGACCTGCGACAGGTGGAGCAGGATTTGATTCTCTGCCGCGCATTGTGTGATCTATTTGGCAGTGAGCAGCTACGGGGCAAAATTGCGTTCCGTGGTGGCACGGCGATCAACAAGCTGCTTTTCGGTAAGCCGTTGCGGTATTCCGAAGACATCGATCTCGTGCAAACGCGACCAGAGTCCATCAAGGAGACGATTGGAGAGATACGCGACATCCTTTCTTGGCTTGGGAAGGGCAGCTATAAGGCCGCTGCGCATTCCGTACACCTGGCGTACAAGTTCACGCCGGAATCAGGCGACGGCAGCCCGCTCAAACTCAAGATTGAAATGAATACGCGGGAGCACCAGAATCTTCTTGGCCTGAAAGCCTATCCATTCGAGATCGTGAGCGACTGGCATCAGGCGAAGGTCGAGATCGTCTCGTTCGAGCCGGAGGAACTTTTCGGAACCAAACTGCGGGCGTTGCTCCAACGAAACAAGAACCGCGATCTGTTCGACCTCAACGAAGGGTTGCTCCAACTCGGGCTCGACTGCGACAAACTGCTTGCGTGCTTCCACCACTATCTCGATCAGGAAGGCCATCCGATCAGCCGAGCGAACGCGGAGGAACGGATGCTCAAGAAGCTCAATCAGAGCTTGACAGAAGACATCGCCCCCTTACTTCCACCCGGCGTGAGATTTGACGACGATTCCGCCATCGTGGCGTTTGGCCGAGTCTGGGGCGAACTAATTGCACGGATTCCGGGTGAATCGTGGAAATCGTCGAAGGCCGTGATCGAGGCAATCCGCAAGGCAAAAATTCCAGCCTTACTGGACGGCATATACGAATGAATCCACCCTTGCGTGGGTATGGCTCAATTCCGCTCCTCTGCTGTGCATACTGACAGCCAACATCACCGCAACGCGACGGCAATGTCACTGCAACATGAATCGGGATGGCAAGACGGCTATTGAACTTTTTCTGGTCGGAGTGCGAGCTGTCAGTTCAGATTTCCCGATTTTCGAGGCCCTTGATCAGGCCTGAAAGCATTCGTGCGATTTCCTCCAGCCGCGACTTGAGTTCGGCAAGATTCTTCTCATTCAGCAGTTGACGTCTCAACGCCAGTTCCAGCAGCGGCACGCATTGCTGCACTGAGCCGCGGCGATTCCAAAGAAGTTCCTGCGGTTGGGCTTGGTGAATCGGCCGTTGCCTTCGGCGATACTGGCCGCGATGGAGAGCGTCGCGCGGTTGAGCTGATCGACAAGAAAGCCGTTGCCTCGAGGAAATTGCTCGGTCTGGCGACAGATTTCGTCGGCGACGTCGACAGATTGCTGGTAGACGACGAGTTTCTCGAAGGCGAACGCGATGAACCGGTTCCGCGGTTCAGAGAGTTGAAAGGGGAAAGCAGACCGACTCGAGCGGAGAGAGTCTTTTCTGTCTACTCTCTACTTTCTCCGCTCGCCTCTCTTTCGCCTTCGGCGAATCGGGGCGACAAGACGGCTATTGAACTTTTTCTCGCCGGCCTCCGGGGCTGGGAAGCCGCGTTGCGGCGGCGGATGGATGACGGAAAGCCAAGGCCACAATAGAGGTTACGGCGTTGCTTTCCCGGGGAAATCAGGGATTTGTGAACGATCTGTGGGTGGTGGTGCCGGTGGAATATCGACATCGATCACCTGACCTTCGTGCCAGTTTGGGTGATGCGAAGCAACGACAACGGCTCCCAGACGCGGGTCAAAGACTGCGACTGCTCCGGCTGAAGAGCCGTGCAGGCGGTGAAACGCCATACCG
>CAZUXX010000024.1:0-13451 GCA_964624215.1 uncultured Planctomycetaceae bacterium | reverse complement strand
CGGACACTGAGACGGGGGAATCGGGATGGGCGTGGACCGATCTGGCGGTGGATGAACTGCCCGACCCCGGTGATCCGAACTATGGCCGTCAACTTGAGATTCTGGACCTCCTGGGCCGCGACTTTCAGGAGCACGGATACGACCTGCGTCGGATGATCCGGGTGATTGCAGCCTCACAGGCGTTCCGGATGGAGTCGGTGCATCCGGAGTCGACTGCAATCGATGTCGATCGCATGACGTCTGCCGAGGTTGATTCGCTCCGGGCCCGGCTGGACCAGATTCAGGCGCGGTGGGCTGTCTTCCCGCTGATTCGGCTGCGACCGGAACAGGTGATCGGCAGCATGCTGCAGGCGAATCATGTGGGGACGATTGATCGCAACTCGCATCTGTTTGTCAGGGCACAACGGTTCTTCCGGGAACGGGACTTCATCAACGAGTTTGGTGATCCCGGAGCGGAGGAACTTGAACCGCGGACCGGGACTGTGCAGCAGGCGCTGCTGAGGATGAACGGGGACTTCGCCTACGAGCTGTCGGAGGAGAAGGCGTTTCGGGCTCCGGGGCAGATTCCGGCGTACTCGACGACTCCCGAGCGGCTGCTGGAGAATGTGTTTCTGTCGACGCTGACGCGGCGGCCAACGCAGGAGGAGCGGGAGTGTTTTCTTCCGCAATTGGGTGATGGGAACGGGCGTCCCCCTGCCGGGGCTGTGCAGGATCTGTACTGGTCGATCTTCAACTCTGCCGAGTTTTCGTGGAATCACTGATGCCACCGACTGACGAATGCCGTGGACAGGTGCCTGCCCTGCACTTCTCGCGACGGGCACTGTCCCGATTCGAGGCTGAAGCTGCGGGAGTCTCGCGGCGTGCGGCGCTGCGGGCTGCTGCCGCGATGGGGGTCTCGTTCGTCCTGCCCGGACTGGATGTGCGGGCGGCGGAACGTCGTGGAGCGGAGCGACCGAAGTCACTGATCACGTTGTGGCTGGCGGGGGGGCCGAGTCAGCTCGAGACGTGGGATCCGCATCCGCAGTCCCGTCACGGAGGGCCGACGAAGGCGATCGAGACGACACTGCCGGGATGCCGGATTGCGCACCTGTATCCGCAGGTGGCGGAACAACTGGGGCACCTGAATGTCATCCGTTCGCTGGTTTCGAAGGAGGGGGACCATGCGCGGGGGACGTACTTCGTACAGACGGGGTACCGTCCTGATCCGACCGTCACGCATCCTTCGCTGGGAGCGATCGTTGCGCGCACCCTGCAGGACGATTCCATCGAGATCCCGACGCATGTGGCGCTGGCGACCGGTGACAACTTCACGGCCCCGATGGGGGGATATCTCGGAGCAGAATACGATGCCTTCCGAGTACACGACCCGGGACAGAATCTCCAGAACCTGCAGTCCCGGACGCGGGGGGCGCGGCAGAAGCGGCGGCTGGAAGGGCTGTCGGTTCTCTCACGGTCATTCGAGCGCGGGCGGATGTTGCGGGCGGAACAGACGCAGCATCAGCGGGTGGTCGACCGGGCGCTGAAGATGATGACATCGGAGCAGCTTGTCGCCTTTCGACTGGACGACGAGCCGCGGGAGACGCTTGAGCGTTATGGTGATTCGCGTTTCGGTCGGGGTTGCCTGGTGGCGCGGCGCCTGGTCGAACAAGGGGTCCGTGCGATTCAGGTCACGCTGGGAGGATTCGACACCCATACCGACAACTTCACCGGGCACGAGGCACAGGCGCAGGTGCTCGACCCGGCGTTTGCGGCACTGATTCAGGAGTTGCGCGAGCGGGATCTGCTGCAGTCGACGGTGATCCTGTGCATCGGGGAGTTCGGTCGCACTCCCGGAATCAACCCGCTGGACGGGCGCGATCACTGGCCGAACGGATTCTCCTGCGTCGTCGGTGGTGGAGGGCTGGCGAGCGGTCAGCTGATTGGAGCGACCGATCCCGACCGGCAAGTCCGCGACAAGAAAGTGCTGCCGGCTGATCCGGTAGCGCTTCCCGACCTGTATGCCACGGTGATGCAGGTGCTCGGGATCGACTGGACGGAGGAGATCCTGACTCCGATCGGGCGTCCGATCGCGCTGAGTGAGGGGTCGCCGCTGAGCCGCCTGCTCGGGTGAGGTCTCTGAAGGCCGGGGTTACTGCACGAGTCTGCTGGCGTGCGGATGCGCGTGTTCGTAGGTCTCCCGCAGACGGCGGGTGCTGACGTGGGTGTAGATCTGGGTTGTGGTGAGGCTTTTGTGCCCGAGGAGTTCCTGGACACTGCGGAGATCGGCACCGCCATCGAGCAGGTGCGTAGCGAAGCTGTGCCGCAGTGTGTGCGGTGAGGTGATCGAATCGAGCCCGGTGATCTTGAGATACTTTTCGAGCATGCGACCGATGCTGCGGGTGGTCAGCCGGCGTCCGAACCGGTTCAGAAAGATGGCGTCGCGTTCTTCGGGCGGAGCAGCGGCATCGGCGTGCCGGGCCTCGAGCCAGCGTTCGAGAGCGCGGATTGCATAGGACCCGACCGGTGCGATGCGTTCTTTCTTTCCCTTACCGAGGACGCGGAGGATGTTGGCGGCCCGGTCCCAGTCGGACAGGTTCAGTCCCACGAGTTCGGCGACGCGAAGACCGGAGGAGTACATGGTTTCGAGGATGGCCCGGTCCCTGAGCCCCATCGGGTCGTTGGCCGGGGGAGCTTCGAGAAGCGTGGCGACCTGTTCGGTCGTCAGGAAGTGGGGCAGCTTGCGTCCGGTTCGTGGTGTGCGCAGCACCTGGGCGGGATTGCTGGTCGTGATCCCTTCACGCATCGCGTACTTGAAGAAGCTTCTCAGGCAGGCGAGACGACGGGCGATCGTGGTCCGTGCGTACTGGCACTCATGCAGGTATGTGACGTAGCCCCGCAGTTGAGCGATCGTAATCTGCTCGGGTTCGGGGATGCTGCCGACCCGGTCGCGGAGGTAGTCGTAGAAGCTCTCGAAGTCTTCGGAATACGACTTGAGCGTGAGTTCGGAGGAATTGCGTTCGATCCGCAGGTAGCGGAGGAAGGCCTGTGCGGCGGACTGCATGGGAGGCTCGTCAGACGTGGAGTCGGGGGCCCCTCCGTGGAGACAATTCCTGCGGGCTGTGCGGAGTCGTTCTGACGACGTGATGGCCGTGGAATGCCTGCATCGTCCGAGGACGTCACTGTCGGTGACGCTCCAGGTTTGCCGGAGGCGCCACGGATGTTCTCGCTCAGGCGCTCTCGCGAAATGTGGGATGGTCTTCTCCGGCTTCGTGCTGGAGTCGGCGGACCTTCTGGCTGAGGACTGCCGCGTCGTACCAGCTGAAGTTGAGTTCGGGATCGGCGGCGTAGCGTCCGAGCGTCTGCAGCACCTCTGAGAAACTCTCGTCGTCGTAAAGGAAGACGAAGCGCTCCCCGTCCTTCACGAGCGCCAGCACGTTGATGCCGTCGTCCATCCGATTCCTGCTGCAGTCCGAGGCTGTGTTGTGGTGGGAGTCCGACCTGGCCGGGCTCCGTTCTCCGGGAGGTGCGCATGCGCGTCCGCCCCTTGAGGTATCGGCCACACACCGGGAGGTTCCCGACGCTTTCTGTGATGGCC
Source organism: uncultured Planctomycetaceae bacterium (assembly GCA_964624215.1). Lineage (GTDB taxonomy): Bacteria > Planctomycetota > Planctomycetia > Planctomycetales > Planctomycetaceae > CAZUXX01. The sequence continues at coordinate 9,877 of CAZUXX010000024.1, read as the reverse complement.
AGTGGAATGTGCGTTTTCCCCGTCATCGAGATGCATCGTCCGGCCGGTCGTCTCGAGGAGGGATGTGCGGGATTTGCCGGTCGCAATGAATGTGCGAGGTGCGAAGTTGTGTGTTGCTTCTGAACGCTGCCAATTCGCAACTTGTTGCAGCTTTCCCATCCCTCCTGACTGCCGTATCGCATAGTTCCCACAGAACCGGGGATGTCCCGGGCGGTCGCCTCCGGTGTGACTGGCGGTGGCCAGCGGTGAGCTTTTGTTACGGGTTTCCGGCGTGGCCTACTTCCTGTTTCTGTGCGCGAATGCAGCCCTGTTCGTCCGACCGGCCGAACTGTTGCCTGCGCTGGGGAACGCGCCGATCTATCTGGTGCTGATCGGCTCGGCGATGGCCTGCAACCTGCGGGGGCTGCAGAACCAGCTGCGCAAGCGGACCCTGCTGCAGCAACCGGTGAATCTGTGCATGCTTGGGGTGGTGATCGCCGTCCCGGTTTCGAGCGTGCTGGGGCGGATGTACCTGAGCGGGGCGTTTCACGGCTTCGTGATGATGGCCAAGATCGCCTGCTACTACCTGATGCTCGTGTCGGTCATTACGACTCCGCAGCGGATGCGGCAGTTTCTGATGACGACCGGTCTGTGTTCGGTGGTGCTGGTCGCCGTCAGCGTGCAGGACTTTCTGCAGTTCAAGCGGGAATGGCAGGGGAACGACGACGAATTGTGGGTGCAGATGGAGAAGGACAAGCTCCTTCCGCCCGAGGAGCAGGTCCTGCATCACGTGGTGGAGACGCACGGCTACGACATTCTGGGGAATCAGACGTTCGTCTTCCGGATGCGGGGGCTGGGGATCTTCAATGACCCCAACGACGTGGCCCTGCTGATTGCCGTGGCGGGTGTGATCTGTCTGTATTTCCTGACGGACAAGGGTCTGTCGACGGTCCGCTGGTTGTGGATCATTCCACTTCTGATTCTGGCGTTCGGATATCTCCAGACTCAGTCCCGCGGGGGACTGCTGGCGATTGGAGGGGCGGGGACGGCCTGGCTGGCGGTCCGCTACGGGGGACGGGTGGCTATTGCGCTGGGGCTGATGGGCGCGCTGGCGGCTCCTCTTGTCCTGGGGCGTGCCGCCGAGATGGACGTCTCGGATGGTTCGGGACAGGCCCGTGTGCAGATCTGGTCGGATGGTCTGCAGGCGATGAAGTCGCCCAAGGCTCTGTTCAGAATCGGCGAGGGGTATTACGAGGAGGTTGCCGGACACGTCGCTCACAACTCGTACATCCATGCCTGGGTTGAGCTGGGGATCGTGGGAGGGACGCTGTTTTTCGGATGCTTCTTCATCCCGGCGTACGGGTTCTTCCTGATGAAGAATCACCACATCGAGCCTCGGCATCGTGAGGTTGCGCGGATGATGCCGTACGTGGCTGCGATTCTCGCGGCATGGTGCGCGGGGATGGCAACGCTGTCCCGCTGCTATGCGCCGTCGACGTACATGATTGTCGGGCTGTGTGCTGCGTTTCTGAATCTCGCGGGATTCTTCCAGCTTCGCCCGTACCCGATCGTGCCGTTCAACCGGGTGACGGTGCAGCGGTGTGCTGCCTGCAGCATGGCCCTGCTGGCGGCGAGCTTTCTGTTCGTGAAGGTGTTCGCCCGGTTCGGTACGTGAGTTTGTCGAACGTGTTCCTCATTGCGTCGTTGCCATGACCACTCCGCTCGTCAGTGTCGTCATCCCTTCCTACAACCATGCCCGCTATGTGCCGGAGGCTGTCGAGAGCGCTCTGGCCCAGGTGGGGTGCCGGACGGAAGTGATCGTGGTCGATGACGGGAGCACCGACAACACCCGCGAGGTGCTGGCGCGGTTCGGGGATCGCATCCGGTACATCTTTCAGGAGAACCAGGGGCATTCGGCGGCCCGCAATACAGGGATCCGAGCGGCGCAAGGGGAGTGGATCGCCCTGCTGGATGCCGACGATTACTGGCATCCGCAGAAAACGCAGCGTCAGCTGGCGGCTCTGGAACGTGAGCCGACGGCACGCGTGATCGGTTCTGCGCACGGCGACGAGATGCCCGAGGAACTCGACGAGCACCCCGCGCTGCGCTGGCTGACGGTTCGCGACTTTCTTTCAGGGACGATGCTGACATCGTCATCGACGCTGGTGCACCGTTCGGCGTTCGAGGTGGCGGGGCTGTTCGATCCCTCGCTGAAAGGAGCAGAAGACCGGGACATGTGGTTGCGACTGACCGCGCGGGTGCCGGTGCTGCAGGCCGATCTGCCGTGCTGGCATTACCGGGTTCACGATCAGCAGACGAGTCGCGACCCCGAGATGATGTACCTCCACTATCGCAGGATGCTGGATCAGTTCTTCGCGGCGCATGGCGAGTATCAATCGCTGGCTCCGCTGGCCTATGCCTACCTGTATCACGATGCGGCCCTGGCGTACTGCGACGATGGTCAGCGGGGGAAGGCGCTTGCGTTTCTGATGCGGTCGATCGCGCGTTATCAGGGGGATGTCTGCCGCGGTCGCGCCAGCCGACTGAAGCTGGGTGTACGCCTGGTCTTTGGAGACGGCACCGTTCGCCGGCTGAAGTCGCTGGTATCGCGTCCGTCCGGTTCGAGACTGGCGGCCGTGCATGACGGATGAGGGGCGTGGCGTTTTCCGTGGTGTGGTGTCGAGTTCCGCGTGTTGTCCTGAGTCTGAAATCTCTTCCCGTTCCGTATGACTGTCCGTCGTAACATTCTCGCCGGTTGGCTTGCCCACGCGTTGACGCTCGTGGTCGGGCTGTTCCTTGTGAGATACGTGAAGGACACGCTGGGGGATGCCGGATACGGGGCGTGGATCTTCGTCAGTTCCGTCGCCGGGTATGCGGGGTTGTTGTACGCGGGCTTCGGTGCGGCGATCTGCCGCTACACAACGAAGCACCATACGCTGGGCGACTGGGAGTCGCTGAACGAGGTGGCGAGCAGCATCTTCTCGGTGTACGCCATCAACAGTCTGATCGCGATGGCGGGTGCTGTCGTGTTCGCGCTGGTTGCTCCGTGGGTCAGCGACTGGGAAGGCCAGACGCTTGGCGATGTGCGGTGGACGATTCTGCTGATTGGTCTGTCGACGATGGTCGGCATGCTCGGCAGCGTGTTCGGAGGCATCCTGGTCGGCATCCACCGGTTCGATATCAACCGCGCGATCCAGATCAGCGGGACACTGGTCCGGCTGGGACTGGTCGTGGGCTTTCTCCACCTGCGACCCGGGCTGGTGTCGATGGCGGCCGCCTTTCTCGTGGTGACGGTCGTGGAGAACGTGGCCTACGTGGTGTGCGCAAAGCGACTGCTGCCCACACTGGCCGTCCACTGGAGACGTGCCCGGCTGGCGACTCTCAAGGAGTGCATGCCGTTCGTTTCGTGGAACGCGGTGGGGATGGTTTCCGACTATCTGATTTACTTGACCGATACGGTGGTCATCGGGGTGCTTCTCGGGACGGCCGCGGTCACGCCGTATTACATCGCGCTGCGGTTGTGCCAGATGGTGCGGATGCCGCTGGAGCAGGTGGCCGAGGCGGTGCTGCCGAAGGCGGGGGAACTGCATGCCCGCCAAAGGTCTGTGGAGTTGCGATCACTGGTGACCCGTTCGATGGGGTTGGCGCTGCTGCTCAGTGGCGGGTTCATGATCGGGGCGACGTACTTTGGCGAGCGGCTGATCACGACGTGGCTGGGCGTGGGGAACGAGGCAAGTCCTCCGATCCTGCTGATCCTTTTGGCAGCGCAGGTGTTCACGCTGCCGTTGCAGGTGCCGCGAAAGGCACTGCTGGGGATCGGAGACGTTCGCTGGCCTGCAACGATCGATCTGATGCAGGCGGTGCTGAATCTGGGGCTGTCGCTGGTGCTGGTCCGGTCCTGGGGGATTGCGGGCGTCGCGTGGGGGACGTTCATCCCGATGGTGGCGATCGATCTCGGGATTTTGCTGCCGTATGTCTGCCGGAAGCTGGAGATTCCTGTTTCCCAGTTGATCGGGGACGTCGTGGCACCCCAAGTGCTGCCGTTTGCCGTGCTGCTGGGTTTTTGTGAGCTGGCATCGCGGCTCGATCTGCGTCTGACGTGGATCAACCTTGTGGGAATCACTGTTACCGGGGGAGCGCTGCTGCTGGCGACCCGCGGTGCAGGACTGCTGATCGAGCGGTCGCGACGCCATCGAACGACGCTGGCCGCGGCCACCTCTCCGTAATCATACACGCCCTGTGTTATGCCAACGACAACCACAACGATTGAACCGGCCGCCAGGTCACGTGGGATCTCTGCCGTGAGGATGCCTCGTGCGGAGACGGTGTCGCGTGCCGAGCGCCACACAGAGGTGCCACGGGTTCAGCCCCGCGTGTCCCCGCAGTTTCGTCTGTACTCGAGTGAAGAGCGGGCGGAAGTCCTCGATCTGTGGCGACAGGTGGAAGCAACCTGCCGGGTGAGGAATCAGGCGGTTCCACTGACGGCGTCGTCGGAGTGGACGGCGGCGTGGCTGGAGACGTGGGGGAAGATTGTTCCGCATGAGTTTTTGAGTGTGGAGCTTCCCTCCGGACCAGCGGGAGTGGTGCTGCTGACTCACGGTCAGGGACGGCGGAACGGCCCGTTTCGCCAGGTGACGCGTCACATCGGTACTGCCGGAGAACCGGCGGGTGAGTCGGCCTGCGTGGAATACAACTCCATCCTGGCTGTGGGGGAATCGCGGCTGTGTCTGGAGGAAGCTGCGATCCTGCATCTGCTGCGCGACAAATCGTGGGAGGCGCTCTGCCTCGACGGGTTCACAGCGGACGATCTGGCTTCGATCTTGCGGGACATTCCCGGAGCCGAAATCCGGTATCGCGAGAGTCCCTACTACGACCTCCGTGCAACGCGGGAATCCGGGGGAGATCTGCTGGATCCGCTGGGACGGAGCACACGCCAGAACACGCGGCGACTGTTACGGAAGACCGGGACGATCGAAGTCGAATGGGCGGAGTCGCTGCTGCAGGCGGAAGACATTCTCGATGAACTGATCGAACTGCACCAGGCACGGTGGCAGGCGGTCGGTCAGCCGGGGGCTTTTCACAGCCGGCGGTTTGAAGCGTTTCAGAGGTCACTGATCCGCCGTGACTTCGGAATTCAGGCGGCGTGGCGAGGTGAGCGTCCGACGCCGCGGATGGTGACCCTGTTTCGTGTCCGGTCGGCGGGGCGGACGGTCGGTTGCCTGATGCTGTTGAACGATCGCGGCCGGCTGCTGGATTACCTGTCGGGGTTTGCGTCGTTTGACGAGTTCCAGAGTCCGGGTGTGGTGACGCATGTGCTGTGTATGCAGCAGGCACTGGAGCGCGGTTTCGATGCCTACGACTTCCTGGTGGGAGACAAGCGGCACAAGTTGAACCTGGCCACGAACGTAACGCGACTGGCATGGGGGACGTGGAGCCGACGCGGCCTCAAGTCCCGCACGATCGACCTGCTCCGCACGGTCAAGCGACGGATTCAGGGCAAACGGGGCCCGGCGGCCGCAACCGCGTCACCGGGACAATAAGGCTATGACAGACTCGCCAAAGACGGGCATCCCATGTTGACTCAAGCACCCCTACGTCCGACGACGACCGTTCCGCTCGCGCGTGCTGCGTCTGCGAGCCGGCGGCGCGTGAAAGTCTGCCATCTGAGCATGACGCTGCAGATGGGAGGTCTCGAGCGCCTGCTGGTGGACTTCGGCCGTCTGCATGATGCCGCACGCTTCGAGCTGCGATTTGTCGCGGTCGATCTGCTCGGGGCTCCCGCCGAGGAGCTTCGTACGATGGGTTTTGACGTCGATTCGCTCCAGTTCAGCGCGGTCGGCAAGTTGCGGATGTTGCGAAACCTGGTGTCGCTGCTGAAGCGCGAGCAGATTGATGTTCTGCACACGCACAATACGTATCCGCACTTCTACGGAACGCTGGCAGCGCGGCTGGCCGGTGTTCCCATCGTGGTGAACACGCAGCACGGTCGCGGTTGCGGCAACGGGTGGAAGGACCGGCTGCAGTTTCGACTGGCCAACCGACTTTCGGAGCAGGTTGTCGGGGTGTCGGAGGATGCAACCCGGCTGTGCCGCGACCAGGACTGGCGATCGGCCGGCCGCATCAGCTGCATCTGGAACGGAATTGATCTGGAACGGTTTGCGGTGCGTCCGCTGCCGGCGGTGCCGCATGCCATCAGCGTGGCGCGGCTTTCCAAAGAGAAGGACTTTGGAACGCTGTTGCGGGCGGTGGCACTTGCGCGGGCGGAAGTCCCGGAGTTCCGGCTGACGATCGTTGGTGACGGGGCTGAACGGGCGTCGCTGGAGCAACTGACAGACGAGCTCGGACTGAGGGACGTCGTGACGTTTCTCGGAGAGCGGCGCGACATTCCCGAACTGCTGTCGCAAGCATCGTTCTTCGTTTCGTCGTCGAAGACAGAGGGGATTTCCCTGACGCTGCTGGAAGCGATGGCGGTCGGTCTGCCGATCCTGACGACACGCGTGGGCGGGAACCCGGAGGTCGTCCAGGAGGGAGTGACGGGCCGGTTGGTGGAACCTCTCAATCCGGACGCCCTGGCGTCTGGAATTGTCGAGATGTGCCGGGATCGCCAGACGCGGGAGCAGATGGGCAAGGCGGGCCGCGAGCGGGTTGAAGAGCACTTCAATGTGCGGCGGATGATCGGCCGCTATGAGGAGCTGTATCTGGCTCACCTCGGGTCAGAGTGGCAGGAGCGATCGAACACGGGGTCGCTGCACTCATGAAGATTCTGTTTCTCAGTCAAAGCTATCCCGGGCCGGGGGCACCGGTGCGGGGGACGTTCAACCTCGAGCTCTGCCGGGCGCTCGCGGCCGAGCACGAGGTGCGTGTGATTGCTCCGTGCAGCTGGACCGAACGGCTGGCTGACCGCTGGCGAGGGGAGGGAAGCCGCGCGGTCTCGATCGAGGGGCCGCCGGCGTCGTACCCGACGTACTGGTACGTGCCGCGGGTGTGGCAGCACTGTTCGGACTGGTGGATGACACGATCGATTGCGCCGGCGGTACGGGAGACGCTGTGCGACTTTGACCCTGATGTTGTTCTGAGTTACTGGGCACACCCGGAAGGTGCCTGCGGACTGGATCTGGCAAGACGGCTGGGGGTGCCGGCCGTCTGCATTGTCGGCGGGTCGGATGTCCTGCTGCTTCCGAAGTCGAATCCGCGGCGTCGCGCCGAAGTGCAGCGGGTGGTCTCGGAGAGCGATGCCATCATGACCGTCAGCGAGGGGCTGCGGCGTGTGGTGGTGGAACTCGGAGCAGACCCGGAGAACGTTCACACGATCTACCAGGGGGTGGACGAGGCGATGTTTCACGCAGGGGATCGCCGTGCAGCGCGAGACCGCCTGGAGTTGCCCGCAACCTTGCCGATTTATGTGTGGGTCGGACGCATGGTCGACGTGAAGCGGGTCGACCTGCTGATCGACGCGGTGGCCCTGTTGCAGCAGGAGGGAGTTTCGCTCCGGCTGTTTCTGCTGGGGGGCGGACCACTCGAGGAGGCACTGCGGCGGAAGGTTGCCGAGCTGCAACTGTCGCGCGCGATCACCTTTGTCGGTCCGGTGACCCACGATCGACTTGCGGACTGGTACCGTGCTGCCGATGCGATGGTGCTTTCCAGCCGATCGGAAGGGTTGCCCAATGTCCTGCGTGAATCTCTGTCGTGCGGGACGCCGTTTGTGTCGACCGGTGTTGGCAGCATTCGTGAAATTGCCGATCCGGCTTATTCGCTCGTGGTTGATGACCCCCGGCCGGAAACCTTTGCGCAGGCGATGCGAGAGATTCTGCATCCGGACTACCGCGAGGGGGCAGCGAACTATCAGACGCGCAGCTGGACAGATTGCGCGAGGGACCTGAGTCGTCTGATGGGATCGTTGAGGACGATGTCCACTGCATGTCCGGTTCCCCTGCCCTGCCCTGCGACTTCGAATTCGTGACTATGCCAGCGTATCCGCCACTGCGTCGCCGCGTGCTGTTCGTCGCCTACGCCTTCCCGCCGACGGGGGGCGTGGGCGTGCAGCGGGTGACCAAGTTCGTGAAGTATCTGCCCGAGTTCGGGTGGGATTGCTCGGTGGTGACCGTTGCGAACCCGTCCGTCCCGCTCCAGGACGAGACGCTGCTCGCGCAGGTACCTCCGCAGACACTGATTGCCCGGGCGCGGACACTGGAACCGGGCTATGCGGTGAAGCAGGCGGTGTCGGCGAGTCATGGTCAGTCGGGCTCTTCCGGACTGACCAGCCGGATCAAGTCGGCAGTACGGCGGCTGGGGAACACGCTTTTGCAGCCGGATCCCCAGATTCTGTGGCGGCCTGCGGCGCAGAGGGCGGCGATGAAGCTGTTGCGCCAGACCCGGCATGACGCGATCATTGCGACGGGGCCGCCGTTTTCTTCGCTGCTTCTGGGAGCAGCACTGGCGCGAAAGAGCGGTCTGCCACTCGTGCTGGACTACCGGGATGAATGGGGCATCAGCAACGCCTATTGGGAGAACAAGCGGCAGGGGCGACTGGTCCAGCGAGTGCAGCAGCGGATGCAGTACCAGGCGGTGCGGTCCGCCGATGTCCTGCTGGCAACGACTCCCTCGAGTGCTGCTGCGCTGGGGCAGGTGGCGTGCGAGGCCGGGGCGACGGTGCGCACGGCGTGTATCTACAACGGGTTTGATTCGGCCGACTTCAGCCACCTGCGGGAGGAATCGCTGACGCGTCCGGACTACGGGAATGGCATCCAGCGGTTCCGGCTGAGTTACGTCGGTACGCTGTGGAATCTGAATCCGGTGCAGCCTGTTGTCGACGGTCTGCTGGAACTGGGGGTCCGGGCGCCGCGACTGCTGGAGAATCTGGAGCTGGTGTTTGCAGGCCGGCGAACTGCAGAACAGGAACAGCAACTTGATCGGCTGGCGGGGCTTGCATGCAAAGTCGTGCGACTTCCCTTCGTCTCGCATCCGGAAGCCTGTCGGATCATGTGGACGTCGGATGGTCTGCTGTCGCTGAATGCGGATCTTCCCGACGCCAACCGGGTCATCAATGCGAAGCTGTTTGAGTACATGGCTGCCCGGAGGCCGATGTTCGTGGTTGCTCCCGAGGGGGATCTGACCGAGCTCGTCCGTGAGTTGCCCGGCAGTGTTCTGTGCAATCCCGCGAGGCCGCGTGAAGTGGCGGACCGGCTGTCGATCCTGCTGGAGCAGCACCGCCTGGGTGTTGATGCGTCTGAAGGGCTGTGGGACATCGACCGATTCGAGCGTCGGAACCTGGCGGGTGAACTTGCCGAATTGCTGGACCGGATGATTGTGCTGAGGCCGGGAGAAACCTCTCACGGGGAAGGGATTCCTGTTGCGCCTTCCGGAACGACGGATCTCCCTGAGTCTGCGTGAGTTCAGGAGTGGCGACACCGCCGGCTTTTCCTCTCGACACTGCGTTGCCTGTACCGCCATGAGTTCACTCGACTGGATCCTTGTTGTGCTGTTGCTCGCCGCCGTGGCGTGCGCTGTGGCAGGGAGCCTGTTGCTGCGTCGACGAAATATGCACCTGTGGCTCAGACCGTATCTGTTCGCTTCGAACGGTCGTGGCCCTGCGGCGGGGGAGCCGTACGACGTGTATCTCGCGCTGTGTGACCACTACGAGCCTGAGTGCCAGGGCGTGAGCTTTGAGCGGGCCATCGAGCGGGTGGATCGCTGGGTGCAGAGCTATCCGGAGCGATTCGGCCAGTTTCGCGATGTGGAGGGGCGGCCTCCGCAGCATACGTTCTTCTTCCCGCAGGATGAGTACCGACCGGAGTATCTGGACCGACTGAAGATTCTGTGTGAGGCGGGGTTCGGTGATGTGGATGTGCATCTGCATCACGAATCAGATACCGCGGACGGGCTGCGTGAGAAGCTGAGC
>CAZUXX010000023.1:0-13691 GCA_964624215.1 uncultured Planctomycetaceae bacterium | reverse complement strand
TGGACCTCCTGCGCCCGCGTGCTCAGCTCCGCAATACGCTCGATCGTGAACACTTCGGCCGGCAACGCGGCCAGCACCGCGGCCTGGTATCCGCTCCCGGTCCCGATCTCCAGCACCCTCGCATCTGCCGGCAGTCGCAACAGTTCGGTCATCCACGCCACAACGAATGGCTGACTGATTGTCTGCTCGTGCGTGATCGGCAACGACGTATCTTCCCAGGCACGATGCCTGAGGGAATCCGGGACAAACTCTTCCCGCGGAACACGCGCCATCGCCTGCAGCACCCGCTCGTTGTGGATCCCCTTCTTCCGCAACGTGTCGAGCAATGTGTCGCGATTGAATTCGGGCCTTGAACCCCGTTGCATGTTCCACTCCGTCCGCTGCAATCGATCCGGGAGCGCAAACGGCCTGCCGCGTCACCGACACGTCAGCCGGCAGGGATGCAGGCACGTTGGCATCCGGCGCCGCCGAACGAATCCCGAACAGGACCTGCTGAATGCCTCAAGTGTGAACGTGCACCGCGAAACCGCAAGAGATCGTGACGGACCCGCTGTGCAGACCAGAGCACGATCTACGCACTTGGCTTGCGCCACGCGAGAGTCCAGTGACGATCCGAAGTCAGCTGAACCGCAGAAGCAGCGATCCCGCATTGACGGGCCAACCCCGCCATCTCGTCAACGGTGAGTGCGGCGTACAGCGATTGCCGAAACAACTGCTTCTGGGACGACGACGCCTCCGCCGCATGCAGAGCCACCAGCCGCTCAACATCGTCGTCGGTTTCGGGGCGACACAAATCCCGGACGAACAGCGCACCGCCCGGCTTGAGAACACGCACCATCTGCTCCAGCGCCCGCACCGGCTCGGGAAGATGGTGAATAATGCTGTTCGACATCACTCCGCCGAAGGTGCTCCCGGCATAGGGCAGCCGCTTCGCATCGACGACCTCGAGCAACATCCGCTCGCCCAGCCCCGCTGCAACGAGATTCGTACGGGCCACCCGCAGCATCTCCTCCGCCAGGTCGATCCCGAGAACGTGAGCATCAGCCCGCCGGCGACCGAGTTCGACAAGGATCTGCCCCGTCCCCGTGCCCACATCCAGCCACCGCTCTTGCGGCAAGAAGTTGTCCGAAAACGCGATCAGGTCATCAACGAACAGGGCGTTGACCGCCGAATGATCCATCGCATCGTAGTCGGCAGCCTCCTCGGCAGTGTCCATCACTTCCGGCTCAAGGACACGCTCCAGCATCGCGATCACTTCTTTCCGTACACAGTGGCCGGATCGAACACCCGCTCGCCCTCAATCGAAACGCCGCGCGTGGCAGGGTCCACCCGGCGGAAAAAGCAGCTCTTGTAACCCTCGTGGCACGCAGCACCACCAATCTGGTGCACCTTCACCAGAATCGTGTCCGCGTCGCAGTCGAAATACACCCCGCGCAGTTCCTGCACGTTCCCGCTCTCTTCACCCTTGCGCCACAACTTGCCCCGACTGCGGCTGAAGTACACCGCGCGGCCGCTGCGCAGCGTCTCCTCATAGGCCTCCCGGTTCATGTAGGCCAGCATGAGCACCTCACCGGTCTCGGCGTCCTGGGCGATTGCCGGAAGCAGTTCGGCCTTGCTGAAGTCTGGTTCGGTCATCGTTACTTGATCGACTGGAGGGATGGTTCACTCAGGGGACCGTGGCAGATCGAAGTCGCGATCTCCGAGCTCTGCCAGTTGTTCTCGTGTCGGAAAACCACGCACACGATACCGCGGCGGATACATGTCGACCGGCTCGACCAGATCGCCGACGAGATTCATCACCCGATCCCAATCGCCACCGAATACCCCGTCGATGCCGTCCCGGTAGAACATGATCTTCTGGGTGCGCGGCAGCAGCGAATCGACGTTCTCCGACCACAAACAATAACTGAACACCTCACCGCTGCTCGACTCGATCGCCGAAAACGTCGACACGAAAATATCCATGCCGTTCCGCTCGTAGAGTGCCTCAAGCAGTTCCTTCTGCTCGGCGTACTCTCCTCCCATGCTCTTGAGTTCCAGCAGACGGTAGCGGGAATGCTGAGGATGGTCCTGCGGAGGCATCCACGAGGTCCACTCACCACGCTCCAGAATCATCGGGATCGCCGACATCGGACGCGGACCATTCATCGCCCGCTCCGCAAAATCGGCCATCAACCCCAACCCCGTCACGTCGTCGGAACCCGTGACCACCAGCGTGTCCCGATTCGGCACAACCACAACCGGCCGTCCCTCGAGCTTCAAACTGTCGAACACGTCCGTCAGCAGCAGCCGGGAGGCGTCGTAATTGTCACCCGTCGTCGAGATGTACATCCGGTCGTCGACACTGGCAAGCGCGAACTCCGTCTCCTCCAGATTGCGCCGCGCAACCTCCTGGGCCTCGTAATAGCTGATCTGCCACCCCTCCAGTTGATCCCGGCTGATCGACTGCATCGACTCCGGAAGATCGTAAACCAGTGCCGCAGCGAGATGATCGCCAATCTCGTGACACGGAATCTCCGGAGGCTCGTGCCCCTCAATCGCACTTTGAAGCTGCAAAAACTCGAAATACGAGCGGGCACGAACGATCGGACGCAGATCCGGCCGTACATCTTCGAACTCTTCAGGGACTTCCTTCAGATACGTCAGCAGTCCCCGCACGATATGCCGCAGGTGCTTCGATCGCTCCTGCCGCGGCAGCCGGCAGTGCTCCTCGTAGAAGTTCCGCAGATTGGCGACCCCCGCGTCGCGGTCTTCGTCGTAGAAGCGGACCTGAAACTTCTCCGGGTCGTAATCGGCGCGCCGGCGATCACCGGCACGCCGCAATGCTGCCATCAGCTGCTCAGCAAACCGGTCGGGTGTGGGCGGACCGAAAAATTTGTCGATCAGGCCCATTGTGACACTCTCCCAGGGACCGGCAGCCGAAGCCGTCCGTTTTCCCGACTCGCAATTCTGTGAGCCGGGGCTATGCCGAACCGGTGATCCGTGTGTACGGGTGACCCTCGTTCTGCGTCGCCCGTTCCGGCCGGCCCTTGTGCATGTACGTCAGCAGCATCGGGTCCAGCCCCATCAAATACAGGATCGTCGCATGCAGATCGTGCACATGCAGCCGGTCCTCAATCGCATGCAGACCCAGTTCGTCCGTCGTTCCGATCGCCTGGCCACCCTGCACACCCCCACCGGCCATCCACATCGTAAAGCCAGTCGGGTTGTGATCGCGACCGTTCCCCTTCTCGCTCATCGGGGTCCGCCCAAACTCGCCGCCCCACACAACCAGCGTCTCGTCCAGAAGACCACGCTGCTTCAGATCCGTCAGCAGACCGGCAATCGGCTTGTCCACCGCCTTGCACAGCGTCGTGTGATTCTTCTCAATGTTGCTGTGGGCGTCCCAGCGGCTTCCCGTCCCGCTGTACAACTGGACAAACCGGACACCCCGCTCCACCAGCCGCCGGGCCAGCAGACAGTTGCGGCCGAACACTTCCGTCTCCGACTCGTCCATCCCGTACAACTTGCGGGTCGCCTCCGTCTCCTGCGACAGATCGACCGCCTCGGGAGCGTGAGCCTGCATGCGGAACGCAAGCTCATAGCTGCGAATCCGGGCATCCAGTTCCGTCTGCCACGCACGCGTCTTCGCATGCTCCCGGTTCAGGGAATCCAGCATCGCCAGCTTCGAACGCTGCCGCGCATCGGTGACCCCCTTCGGGTTGTTCAGATGCTGGATCGGTTCATCACCCAACTGAAGTTTTGTCCCCTGGTAGACAGCCGGCATGAAACCGGCACTCCAGTTCCGCGGACCGTTCACCGGGTTCCCGTTGGTATCCGTGAGGACAACGAACCCCGGCAGGTTCTGGTTCTCCGTCCCCAGACCATACGAGACCCACGCACCCAGACTCGGACGCCCACCCAGCGGACTCCCCGTGTTCATCTGGCAAACACCGCCGGAGTGGTTGATCCCGTTCGTCCAGCACGAGCGAATCACCGCAATATCGTCGATGCAGCCTGCAGTGTACGGCAACCAGTCAGATACCCACAGCCCCGACTCCCCGTGCCGCTTCCACTTCCGCTTCGACTCCAGCAGCGGAGATTCCCCTTCTCCCATCGCCGTAATCACCCGCTTGAAGCTCTTGGGCAGCGGCTGACCGGCAAGCTCATTCAGCTTCGGCTTCGGATCAAACGTGTCCAGATGGCTCGGTCCCCCTTCCATGAACAAAAAGATCACCGACCGCGACCGCGCCGGGAGAAACGAGGTCCGTGCAGAACCGTGCAGGTCGCCCCGCAAGGGAGCGGCCAGCGCCTCGTTTCCAAGCAGACCGGCCAGTGCAATCGCGCCGAATCCGCCTCCACCGCGAAGGAGGGCGTGCCGCCGCGTCAGCCGCTCCTGAACCTCGGGATCTCTCATGATGTCAGCTTCGAAGTGTGTATCCATAGTGCTCGAATTATAGCAGACGCATTCGCGTTGGGGCATGGATTGCCACGGGGCTCCCGCTCTCCGGCAAAACGCCACTCCATAGCGTAGACAGGACTCGGCGGGCACAAAGACCCCTCCCGATCACTTGATCGGTCGCCTCGTCCCCGGCGCCCCGGCAAATTGGCACCGCGCAGGCGAACATTTCCGGGTTTGCCGACGTTGCCCCCTCACTCCCGAAGGAGACGGCAGGCGCCAGACAACATTCTCACCACAGACCGGTTCTTCCTGCAACTCGACACAGCCCCTCACTCCGGCAGGGCGGCCGCAGCAACGGTCGCAATGCGACCTGCGAGCGTGTTGACACTCCCTTTCCCGTCCGGGTGCAGGCGACTGCTCAGAAACACGACACTCAACTGCTGCTCGGGATCAATCCACAGAGCCGTCCCGGTGAATCCGCCATGGCCGATGGCGCTCTCGCTCAACAGATCACCCCGGTTCGACGAGTACGGCGACTGCTTGTCCCATCCCAGTCCACGCACTCCCCGTGGAACCCGATGAGCAGCGGTCATGTTCTCCACCATCGCCGCCGTCAGCACAGGTGACTCTTCCCCGTTGGCCACGGCAATCACAGCGCAAGCGAACCGCGTCAGATCCCGCCCCGTCGAGAACAGCCCGGCGTGTCCCGCCACGCCCCCCAGCGCTGCCGACCGTGGATCATGAACCTCTCCCTTGAGCCACTCTCCCCGCCGTTGTTCCGTCGGAACAGCACGCGCACAAAGAACGTCATCGGGCAGATACATCGTTTCCCGCATGCCCAGCGGCTCAAAAACACGTGTCTTCGAAAACCGGTCCAGCGATTGCCCCGAAACCCGCTCCACGAGCTTCCCCAGGACAATAAACCCCACGTCACTGTAGATGAATCTGCTGCCACGCTCGGCAAGCGGAGACAATCCGCAAATCTTTTCCCAACTCGCCTCCGGATTCCCCGGCTCATAGTCCCGCAGCGAATTGTCGGCGATCAGTCCCCCCTGATGCAGCAGCAGGTCACGTACCGTAATCGCCGACTTCCCCTCTCTGCCAAATTCAGGCAGCCACTGCGCCACCGGCCCGTCCAGGTCGATCCGCCCTTCGTCCGCCAGCAGCAGCACACTCGTCGCCGTTGCGACCGGCTTCGTGATCGACGCCAGGTCGAACACGCTGTCTGCAGTCATCGGAACCGGCTCAGGCTCGACCTGCCGCAGACCATAGGCCCGCTCGAACACGATCTGCCCGCGGTACCCGATCACGACGACAGCACCCGGCATCTCCCCCCGCCGGATCCCCTCCTCGACGATCCGGTCGATCCTCTCCAGACGCCACCGGCTGACGTTCAGACTCTCCGGATCAGCGACCGCAATCCCGTCACCGGCTTCCCCACGTCCCCCCGCCACCACAAGGGCAGCCACCGCCAGAAACGCCGCCCGAACTCCGTAACAAGTCATATCGCCAGCCTCAGCGGAACGAAATCAGTACCGGGCCAGATCCTTGTTGGACGAGGTCAGTTCCAGTGCCGCGGCAGCTTCCTGGGCCTTGGCCACCATCGGACGCAACTCACTGCCCAGTGCAATGAACTGCCATCCTTCAGCGATCCGCTGCTTCACCGCTTCTGTCGTCTGCACGTGCAATCCGACCGGCGTGCCCGTCTTCTTGCCGACAGCCAGAATCCGCTGCAGCATTGCCTCGAGCTCCTCCGGTGTCGGATCCGTCCCATCCGGACTCCGCATCTGTGCTGTCAGGTCGTTCGGCCCCACGAAGATCGCATCGACTCCCGGAAGCGAGTAGATCTCCTCCGCATTCTCGACCCCTTCGGGCGACTCTGTCTGCAGCACGACCAGAATCTCATCGTTCGCGTGACGGTAGTAGTCACCCGCGGACGCAGAGAAGTTCAGGGCGTGCAGTGAACCACCCAAAGAGCGATTCCCGGTTGGTGGATACTTCGCCGCGGCGATCGCCACCCGCGCCTCCTCCACCGTGTTGACCATCGGCACGACAATCCCGAACGCCCCGGCATCCAGAACCCGCTTGATGTAATCGTGATCGCCACGGGGAACCCGGGCCAACGGGACGCACCCGGCATCCGAAATGGCACCGAACAGCATCGCCGCCGTGCTCCAGTCGATCGGCGAATGCTCGAGATCGACTGTCAGCCACGGGAAGCCGACCCGGGCCATCATTCGCGTCGCCGTCAAATCACCCAGGGACAACCAGCTGCCCACCTGGGGTTTGCCCTCCTTGAGGGCCGCTTTCACAGAATTGCGCAACATCGGTTCAATGACAGTTCAGGGGCGAAAAGTTCTTCAGCAGCACGCACTCTCGCAGGTTCCCTCCCAACTTTCACGCGTGTTGAACCATCCCGCACCTTCTGCCAATGAGGCCGCCTCTCACCGCCACTCGGCAAACAGGTTCTTGGTCCTGAGCTGACTCTGCATCCGCCACCGCCGCAAAACGTCGAGAAGCTCCCGTCGACGCGCCTCATGCTCAGGATCGTCCGAGTCCCACAGATTGTGGATCTCATCAGGATCCGCCCGCAGATCGAACAGTTGACCCGGCTGATCCCCCGCCTCGCCGAGAAAGTGCACCAGCTTCCAGTCACGGCTGCGGACCATCGTCATGAACTCGCACCCCGTAAGAATGCCGTCTCGCTGCTGCTCCGCAAACACATACTCCCGTTCCTCCCACGCCGGCTCATTCTGAATCGCCGGCAAGAGCGAACAGGCCTCCATGTCCGCAGCAGGAGTCACACCTGCCAGTTCCAGAATCGCCGGACCAATATCAAACTGCGAGCACAGCCCGTCGCAGCGTCGCCCCGGTTCAAAGCCCGGCAGCGCGACATCCTTCCCCTTCCACACGATCAGCGGCATGCGTGTGATCGTGTCGTACATCGTCCACTTCTGCGAATGGCCGTGATCAGTCAGACAGTCACCGTGGTCCGAAGTGAAGATCACAATCGAGTTCGACAGGTACCCCCGCTCATCGAGTGACTGCATGATCTCCCCGATCTGACGATCTATCATGGTCACGTTCGCCAGGTAATACGCCCGCTGCCGGTGCCGCTGCTCGATCGTCGGATTCAAATCGAGCACGACCGAATCGTGGTCAACTTCGTTGTTGTGCTGACGCAGCTCCTTCAGCGCCGGAGGCTGTGCATCGAGTTCCTCCTGCGTCACCGGCAACAGGGGCAGGTCCTTCGTCAGATACTTCTCCGCCTCGCGACGGACAGGGTCGTACGGCGGGTGCGGACCGGGAAATCCGATCTGCAGAAACAGGGGCTGCGTGACCGGATACGTCTCGATCCACCACTTTGCAGTCTCACCCACAAACACATCCGAGTGCAGGTCTTCCGGCAATTCCCAGTCAAACGCACCCAGCGCCTCACGGTAATCCGCCCGCTGTCGATACTGCTCACGCTGCTGTTTGACAAGCCCCCGGGCCTTGAGTGCCTTGTCCCACTCGTCGAAGTACCAGCGCTCTTCCAGATAACGGTCCTTGTTCTCCACCACATACCGCTCGTGGAACCCCAGCGGCGTGTGATACGGATACGTGTGCATCTTGCCGACGTTCACACAGCGGTAGCCGCTCGCCGACAGATCCTCGATCCACGAATGCCGCCACAGATCCGCATTGCGGAGCACCCCCGTGGTGTGCGGGTAGTAGCCGGTGAACAGGCTTGCCCGACTCGGAGCACACGAGGCCGCCGTGACATGGCAGTTCGTGAACGTCACACCTTCCCGCACCAGTCGGTCCAGATGCGGTGTTTCCATATACGGAAAACCCAGCTCCGCAATCGTATCGAACCGCTGCTGGTCGGTGATGATGAAGATGATGTTCGGGCGTGACGACATCATGAAAACCCGCAATCGGGCAGGAGATCTGTTCGGAGTGGCCCGGCCTTGCAAACCGCGTCCGGCCGACTCGCCTCATCCCTGGCGGCATCACCCGGCCCCCACTCGCGCCGCCACGAGAATCCCGCAGGATCGTAACCGGTCACGCCTCAACCGGGGAGCGTCGATCGATGCGTTCGAATCTGCGTTCTCAGGCAGGATGCCTCACCAGCACCCGAACATCATCACGTCGCCCTCAGACAGTGCGGATCCTTCCTCCCCAAAACAGCAAGCGAGCCCGGCAATTCCGTGCCGGGCCCGCTTACGAACCTGAGGACGCGCGATTCCCGCAGCCCTACCAGACGATCGTCACGTTCTGGCTCGGCGGCCCCGGGGTGTACCACGGAGCTCGGTAGCTGAAATACGGGTGGCGAACATGAACCCCCGCCGCAGGCGCTCCGGTGTAGTTGTACCCGCCGTTGTCCGACCCGAAGTGTCCAACCGTCGTGCCGTACCATCCGCCACCGTAACCCGGATGAGAAAATGATCCCCCCTGCATCGGCATCCGCGGCGTACAGACGCAGTCCATCTCAACTCCCATGGGGGCGGAAGCACCCGCATGCGGATGGAATGGTCCCGACTGCATCACG
The DNA here is from genome assembly GCA_964624215.1 of uncultured Planctomycetaceae bacterium. Lineage (GTDB taxonomy): Bacteria > Planctomycetota > Planctomycetia > Planctomycetales > Planctomycetaceae > CAZUXX01. Next base: position 4,776 of record CAZUXX010000023.1, on the reverse strand, counting down.
TACGGTAGTTCCGCCGGGGGCTCGACAGTCCCGTACGCCGGAGCACTCTCGTAGACCTCCGGAGGCAGCGACTGGTCGGAAGGGACTGCGTACGTACGGGCCGGCGGTGTCACCGGACCCACCGGTGACATCGAGGGACTCACCACCGACGGCGGCAACGCGGGGGAGGTCGGGACTGGTGGAGGAACAGCACCGTAATCTGCACCTGCCCCGGGACCATACACCGGTGACGGTCCACGCATCATCGGGGCCACGGTTTCCGGAGCCACGGGAGGCGGAGGCTCCGGCTGAGTCGGAGTCGACAGCGGATCCGGGGCCGGAGCCAGAGTCGGCCCCCCCGTCGGAGCGTCAGGGCTGGCCGGATCTTGCGCCAGCGCGAAGGCGCCCGCAGCTCCTGCCAGCAGTGTGAAACACATGAACTTTCGCACGTTTTCTCTCCCGCGAGGGCCTTTCTTGAACCAGGTTCGAATGGTTCGAAGCTAGGGAGGCCCCGGGACCGCTGGCGAGATGCTTTCCGCGGGAAATCTTGACTGACCCTCACAGGCGGCCGATCGGAACAACTCTCCGGGAGTGTTGCACCGGATCAACACCGGCCGCCGAGCGAATCCGTCCGATACTTCCTCTCGGATTGCTCTGTTCGTGGCGCACCGACCCTGTCGGCTCGCCCCGGACTCATGGACGGCAACAGAGCACACGCGACACGCAAATGGCGTCGTCACCCGCGGCCCACCCGCGTTGTCGCCCGATCGCCGCCAAGAATATCCTGGACAGGATCCACAGGAGGTCCCGATGATCCGGCCCCTCGCTACGGCACTGTGTGCGAGCCTGCTCGCAATTCCCGCGGCGGCACAGGACTTCTACGCCGGGTCCGTCGGCGGGAACGAACCCCTCTACGAGTACGACGACCAGGAGCCGTGGAAGCATGGCTACCTGCACATCATGCCCTACTACGGGGGCTTCCATCACGGCCGCCCGTACAACTACCACCACGTCTTCTCGCAGACCCAGACATCCGTTGGCTGGGGCATGCCCCACGGACTCCCCTATTCACAACAGTGGTGGCATCGCTTCGAAGGAATGGCCGACCCCGGACGCGCACAGACCGAACCAGGCGGCTGGTACGGACCAGTGAATCAGCCTGCCAACGACCCCTTCGCGCAGCCCCTCCAGCCTCACATCGCACCCGTGCAGTTCCAACAGCCCTCTCCGGCCATTCATCCCCTCAACCAGCCGACTGCAGGCACACATCCCTACGGTCAGGCCCGCCCGCTCCCCGTCGGAGTCAACCCCGGCGCCGCGGCCGTCCAGTCGCAACAGATGCGGCACTACCTCACCACCCCGTCACGCTAGATTCGCACGGTCACGGCCGCCGCGTGACTCAATTGCAGCACTCCTCGAAGACGAACAGCATCGCGGAGCAGTGTTCACTCCAGCGATGCTGTAATTCGAATGCAATTCGAAACAGGCAACTCCGCCTTACCGCTTCCACGGGGGGAGTTCGGGCAGATACTTCTCGAACTCGGCGATCAACTCGGCCTCGTAGTCACCCGCATACGTGCCGTCGAAGAACTTGCCGAGCGCCTCTTCATTGAACCGGCGCCAGCTCTCCTCTTCGTGTCCCGGGTTGATCGGGTAGTACAGCGTCCCGACCGCCTTGGCAGCAGCCATATCACCGGGGGCATCGCCAATCATCAGAATCCGGTCCAGGGCGTAGCCGAACCCGTGCGCCTTCGCCAGAGATTCCTTCTTGCTGCCCGCCTCCTGCCCGCAGATGCACTGGACGAACTGATCGATCTTGTGCTCCTGCCACTCCTGCTGCAGCGCGCGATTCGGAGTCGCGGAGCACACGATCATGTCCGCCTTGTCCTGCAGCGTCTCCAGAGCCTCGCGCACGCCCGGGAAGGGAGGAATCCCCTTCACCATCTCGGCGATCGTATCGTCGACCGCACTTGACCACGCGTACCCGAGCTTCAGATCCGGATCGCCCGTCCGCTCCGCCTCGGGACCAATCGTCTTCGTCCCGAGCTTCGTCTCCCGCTGCACCCAGTCCCGCACTCCCTGCCACTTCGGAACAGTGAAGTTGCGGGCCTTGACTTCGTCACGCTCCTCCAGCAGATCCAGCGCCAGCAGGTACGCATGGAACCGGTTCGCTCCCCGCGTCTTGGAATACAGATTCGTGAACTCACATGCCTCGCGGGCGAACTTCGAAATCGGCTGCAGCTCAAGATGCTTGATGAACTGCGGGATAAAACACTCCTTGTGCTTGATCTCCATCGAGTCAAAAGCACATCCATCGGAGTCGATCGCCACGAGAAAATCGTGCGACTTCTGATAACCGTCAAAGCCGAGTCGGGACATGGAGACAGTTCGCTGATGAAACCGAATTGAAACCGCGGGGGCCGGACCAACGGAAGGCATCACTCAACCAACCCGGCCGATCGAGGAAGAGTCGTTGAGAACGGGCGACGTAAAGAACGCCATCCGGGCTGCCGACGGCAGTCCAGTTCGAGACGGACGCCGCACGCCATCATCGGCAGCAGTTGACCCGCACACACCCCCACAGAGCGCGGCAACCAGTTACCCGGCAAGGATTTGAACCTTGACTAACAGAACCAAAATCTGTTGTGCTACCGTTACACTACCGGGTAGTCCGCCGCCGCCCTCACAGGCCGCGGCGTGAACGAAGTGTATCGGCTCGGAACGTCCGTTCAAGGTCAGCACCCCCGAGCCTCACCCGTCGCTTCTCTCACCTCGCCTCGCGGTGATCAGCCACCGGCCGCCCGCTCGGCACCAAGGTGCTCACCGGCAGACCACCAGCTATTTCGCGATGCTCCAGCGCAGGTACGCACCGAGAAACGGGTCGAGGTCCCCGTCCAGCACTTCAAACGGATTCGACTGCTTCAGATCGGTCCGGTCGTCTTTCACAAACTGCTGCGGCTGCAGCACATAGTGACGAATCGTCTGACCACCGAAGCCGATCTTGCTCTTCTCTCCACGCCGGGCAGCCACCTCCGCTTCACGCTTCTCCTGTTCGAGCTGGTACAACTTCGCCACCAGCATCTTCCGTGCAGAAGCCCGGTTCTTGTGCTGGCTCCGTTCGTTCTGGCACTGCACCACAACACCCGTCGGCAGGTGCGTCAGCCGGATCGCCGAATCCGTCTTGTTGACGTGCTGTCCCCCGGCTCCCCCCGAGCGATAGGTATCCTCGCGGATCACCTTCTTGTCTTCCCAGTCGATGTCGATCTCGTGCTCGGCGTCAATGTCCGGAATGACATCCACCGCCGCAAACGCCGTGTGCCGCCGACCCTGCGAATCGAACGGACTGATCCGCACCAGCCGGTGATTGCCCGTCTCCCCCTTCAGGTAGCCGTAGGCATACGGCCCGCTGATATGCAGCGTGACGTTGCGAATCCCCGCTTCTTCCCCGTTCGAACGATCGATCTCCTCGACCTTGTAATCGTTCAGTTCGCACCAGCGGAGATACATCCGCATCAGCATCTCGGCGAAGTCGGCCGCGTCCGTCCCACCTTCGCCCGCCTGGATCGTCATGTACGCGTCCCCGGCATCTTCCGGGTTCGGCATCGCGGCCTGCAGCTCAACTGCATCGAGCTTCTTCTCCAGTTGCTCAAGCGCTGCCTCCACCTCCGGGATCGAATCCGCATCTTCCTCCGCGAATTCCAGGAGAACCTCCAGATCCTCCTCCTGACGCTTGATCTCTTCCAGTGGCTTCAGCGTGGCGTTCAGTCGACGCAACTCAGCCACGATCGCCTGCGCTCGCTCCTGGTTGTCCCAGAAGCCCGCGGCTTCCATCTGCTGCGCAATCTCCTTCGCCCGTTGAGATTTCGCTTCGTAGTCAAAGACAGTCCTTGAGTTGGACGATCCGCTCCATCAGCGATTCCGAAGTGTGACGCAGTTCCGTATCCATTGACACCGTCTCCCCCGTAAACACTTCGTGATCGCATGGCCGCCGTCGCCAGACGCGGCAGCAACTCCCCCGACCCGCCCTCAGTTGCCGCTGAATTCTAAGACCCTTCCGGCAAATGTGTAGCGTCTCTGGCGGCGTCATCGCAGCGCGATCTGCGGGGGTGCCGCCACTTCCCCGGTCACGCAAATCGCCGCGTCAGAATGCGTGCGGAGAAACGAGGCCGGGCAGGCGGCCCCGATCGGACCGTGCAGGACGCGTCGCACCACCGCCGATTGCCACGGCCGATTGCAGTAAAACCTCAGCCGCCGCGCCCCGAGAATCTCTCGCATTCCCACTGTGATCGCCCGCCGGGGAATCACCTCCAGGCTCCCCCCCACCGTATTCGCGTTGATGGTTCGCGTTTCACGCGACAGGCTCAGTACCCGTGTCGGCAGACTGCGGAATTCCTCATCCCGCACGCTCTCCCCCGGCTCAGGAGGCTCGTTGAATGCCATGTGTCCGTTGATCCCGATCCCGCCAAAACAGGCATCGACTCCGCCTCGACCGTCGATCAGGGCACCAATCGCATCCGGCTGCCGCGGATCAGGCATAACCCGGTTCTCCGGCGGAGGAGCCAACGCCGGATCAAGCAACGAGTAAAACGTCGCCTCCATGAACCCCCGAAAGCTCAGCGGATGATCCGTCGCAATCCACTCATCCGCATCGGTGAGATACTCATCCATGTTGATGAGCACACTGCGCCCCAGCGACAGCCCGGCCGCGTTCACCTTCTCCGCCAGCACTGGGAACTGATCGACCGGCCCCACCGGCACAATCAGGGTCGCACCGCGACCGCTGCGTTCTCCCTCCTG
>CAZUXX010000022.1:0-13920 GCA_964624215.1 uncultured Planctomycetaceae bacterium | reverse complement strand
TCAAGACGCTACTCGTCAACGTCAATGACCTCACCGATCGCAACCCGCAGCGACCTCCCCAGTATGCCATCGCGCAACTGGTTGAAAGGCGACTGTCGAAGCTGCCGATCGCGGAATGGGACGATTTCTTCCTGGAACTCACCCGTTCCATCGAGGAGACCAGCGATCTGGACGCATTTTTGAAATTCGACCTTCTGAAACGATCGCTGGAGTTTGCTGCGGCCGGAGACCCGTTCCTCAAGCATGGGCTTAAGGCCCATCTGCAGCTGCTTTCGGATGCCGCCATCAACCCGGCCGTTCGCTGGATGAATCCGGACAGTGCGGAGGCGAAGCAGGCTCGGGAGGCTGCAGCAAAAGTCCTTGGGGGATTGCCACCACTCGAGCCCGCCTGGAGTGCGGCAAGAGAGGCTCGACTGGAATTTTCAGGCAGGTTCAGACAGCGGCCCATGATGATCGGTTGGCTGGCGCAGAACGATGGAGCGTGGGAGTGCCGGACGTCTTGGCAACCCACCTCCGAGCATGTGCTGCAGGTCGTCCTGGCCGACGAGAAAAAGTCGCGAAGTCAATGGCATCAGGTCGGGACAGCAGAAGATGAGTTGACGATTCACGCCTCCCAGGCGGAGTACCTGCTGGAGGGCCGTCCGGTCTTTGCAATCCCGGTCGACCGCTCCCGTGCGATCACCCAATCCACGCAGCCGTTGCCCCAGCGTTGACTTTCAGCACGAACAGGTTTTCCGCCGTGACGCCCGAGGAACTGGATGAACGCTATTACGTTCGGGTCAGAGGCAAGGTCCAGGGGCCCTGGACTCTCAGACGGTTGCGCTCTTTGCGATCTCGCGGTCAGTTGAGCCGTGCGTTTGACGTGTCCACGGACCGGGTCAACTGGACTCCGGCGACGCAGATTCCCGGACTCTCCGACCCGGAGACGCGCGCCGGTGGCATCACGATTGATCCTGACGAAGTGCCGCTGGATGTGGTCCCGATGGAGGAGTCTGCATCAACACCGCCACAAACTTCGGTCGAAATCCCCGATGTCGGCGCTGCCATCCGCGCGGCATCGTTGACGACCTTTTTGTTAATCGTCCTCGTGGGGGGCGCACTGCTGGTTTTTGCGATGCTGTTGCGCGACTCGTAATCCGGTCAAGCTCGTGGGCCCCGGTGTGAACCGCCTGTCAGGAACACGACGTCTCCTTCCGCCCAGTTGAATTCCATGGCTGAACTGACCTATTACCTGAGGATCAATGGCAAGATCATGGGGCCCCTTCCGATGGAGAAGCTGCAGGCCCTGAAGGAGCGGGGGCGGCTGCTGGCGGAACACGAGGTCTCCCAAGATCGCCGGCAGTGGGCCAGAGCTGCAACGGTCCCTGAACTGTTCGGCGGTCTCGCAGCCGAGTCACCCGACGCTGGATCCGCAACCGATCCCTGGGAGAACCAGCCGCTTGAGCCGTCCTCTTCCGTGGACGACGACTGGTTCTACTCCGTCGAAGGGGAGCAAATGGGGCCTGTGCCGTGGCGCGAGCTCCGGCGGCTGGCGCGTTCCGGCCAACTCGATCGCGACGACCTGGTCTGGCAGGCCGGGCTCGACGACTGGCAGCCGGCGCGATCGGTTTCCGGACTGTTCCAGGCTGATGCGGCACGACGTCGGAAGACGAAGTCGAAACCGACAGACTCCGAACGGGGAGTCTGGAGTCTCGCTCTCAACACGATCCGTCAACAGGTCACATCGACAGAGCTGGAATCGATCTCCCGCAATCTGATTCGCATCGGGAGTTGGGCGATGGTTCTGGCGATGATCACCGGCCCGCTTTATCTCGTTCTTGCCGCTGTCAAGGATGACAGCATTTCGCATGCGGCGATTGGATGCATCAGCTTCTTCGGGCTGGGCGTGCTCAAGTACCTGGGAGAGCGTCTGAGCATTGCCTCGCACGAACTGGTTCGCGCCTCTCCGAACCGTCTCTCGTCGACCGCCTTTCTTGATGCAACCGCGACGGTGCTCATTTTCGCCGGGTTGTGCGGTGCGGTTTATCTGGTTCTGCTCGGCGTTCAGATGCCCGATGGCGTCATGACCCTGACCATGACGGTGGTCGCCTCCCAACTTGCCGTCGTCTGCCTGTATGCGGCCTGCACGGCCCTGCAGCCCGCCTGGTTGAACATTGACTGCAGTTCCGGTGCAACAGCCGGAGAAGAAGGGATCGGCGTGGTTGCATTCCTGCTGAAACTATGCCTGCGTCTGGCACCGGTGCAATTCGGCTCGTGGGCGGTGGTCGGCTCCATCGGCATGACTGTGTCGTTGTTGTTACTGATGCTCGATGGCCAGTTCCGGACCGACGCTGCCGTTCTTAGTACGGCGTCGTGGGGCCTTGTTGCCTCAGCTGGACTTGCCCCGCTCGGATTTTATCTGCTGATGATCTTCGTTTCGGTGGCGCTGGATCTGGCGCAATCGATTCTTTCCGTCCCCTCACATCTGAGTCGTGACCCCAGCTAAAGTACACTCCGCGTAAAAGTCGCACGACAGGCGGAGCGTTTCGCTAAGGCATGGCGTTTGTTGTTCACACGCCTCCACAACGATCCTGACAGGATCTCCTCCGGCACCCGAGCCTGAGAATGAGTAACGAGCTTTTCAGTCGATCAACGAGGAATCCCTCACTTCGTCTGAACAACGGCGAGAGTGACACGGGCCTGTCGCTGTCCTGGGTCCGGTCGGATCCCGAGCAACGTCTCGCCTTTCGAGGGGGACGCTTTACGGGTGTGAATACCTGGTGTGCCCTGTTGATCGCCGCGGTGGCAACGACCGCCTTCTACATGGCGCTGGTCCCGTTCCAGCAGACGTATTTTGCGGTCATGTTTACGCAGCGGGGTTTCGTCCCGTACACAATCGTCGCCTTCTTCGCGTGGTCGCTGGCGATCATGGCGCTGAAGTATTTCAAGCTGCGGCTGCAGCGGCAGACGCTGAACATCATCGTGACGCCGTCGAATCCGGAGTTCGTCCTGTCGCCGACCACTGTTACGGAGGTCGCGCAGCGAATTCACGAAAGTGTCGACGAGCCCCGGCAGTTCGTGTTGTTCAACCGCATACAGATTGCGCTCTCCAATCTCCGAAATCTCGGCCGCGTCTCTGACGTCGACGAAATCCTTCGATCGCAGGCGGAACACGACGAGTCTGTCATGGAAACCAGCTATTCGTTGCTGAATGTCTTTGTCTGGGCGATCCCTGTGCTGGGTTTCATCGGTACGGTGCAGGGGCTCTCCCAAGCCATCGGGGGCTTCGGCAGCGTGCTGGCAACGACATCCGAATTAAGCCAGATCAAGACCTCCTTGCAGGAGGTCACCGTCGGTCTCTCTGTCGCGTTCGAAACGACTCTGCAGGGGCTGGTGGCTGCCCTGCTTGTGCAGCTGCTGTTAACCGCCCTGAAGAAATCCGAGGAGGAATTCCTCGACGCCTGCAACGAATACTGCGTGCGGCATGTCGTCGGGCGTCTCCGGCTGATTCCGTATGAGGCCCAGGACGACGACTGATGGGACGGCGGCGCAGGAATTCGCCAGCGATGACGCTGTTCGCATTTCAGGATGTGATCATGTCCGTCAGCGGGATCATGATCGTCATCGTGTTACTGTTGACACTGGAGCTGGTGAACCGCAACGACTCTCCTTCGGAGACCAGTACAGCCCGGTTGGCAGAAGAGATCAAAGCACAAGTGAGGCGCACCCGGCAGGATGTGGCCCATCTGGAAGCCGAGCTTCAGCAGGCAGACCAACTGATGGCGACGGCCGGTGATACCACGCCCGAGATGCTGCGCCGGTCGATCGCCGAGGCGGCCGAGTGGGCCGAGGAACTCGAGGCTGAGGCCGCGGAAGCCACGAGACGAATCGAGATGCTGGACGAGGAGCGCAAGCGACTTGCAGTCGGCCAGTTTGAACTCAAGGCGATGAAAGACAAGCTTGACCGGACTCTGTCCGCCATCTGGTCGATCGAAACGGAACTCAGCGACAAGTCGAAGCGCCCGGTGTTCACGATCCCCAATGGAAGCCGTCGGAGCGGATGGCTCGCCGTCATTTCAGAGAATCGAATCGACGTCGCACAGTTGGAGCGTTCGATGCGGCCGCTCACGTTCACCAGCGACAGCGGTCTGCTTGGCAAGGGAGCCGATGAAAAGTTTGTCGACTGGGCGAACTCCCTGGGGGCTGGCAACGCCTTCGTCTATCTGCTGATCCGACCGCGGGGCATTTCGCTCTTCGATGAGGTGCGCGATGGCCTCGAACGCCACGCCATTCAGTACGGCTTCGATGTTGTCCCTGCCAATCTAAAGCTGCTGCATCCTGAACGGGGAGCGGCGGAATAATGTCGAGAAAATCCCGAAACGGTGACAGCCTCGAGCTGCTCCTGGACACCATCTGTAATACGTTCGGCGGCATTCTCTTCATCGCGATGCTGGTGATTTTGATGCTGCAGCTCAGCGGTGACGGCGAGTCAGACGCGGCTTCGACAGTTCAGAGCGTTTCGGCCATCGAACTAGCCACTCTTCGGGATGAACTGGCCGGGGCACAGGTAGAGCTGCAGCGGCTGCACGAGCTGCACGCGGGACAGCAGCGAACCCTGGCTGCCTTCGCACCTCCCGAGCTGAGCCAGCTCGTTGACGAAAACCTGGCCATGCAGGAACAGGTTGCCGAACTGGTTCATCGACGGGATGAACTTGTCGCAAAAGCGGCGGCTCATGCAGCTGAGATTGCCGCCGTGCGAGACGATATCAGCGAGACGACCAGTGCGCTGCAACAGGCGGAAGACCGGCTTGCCTCGGTGCAGAAACGTCTCGAACGCGACCGGGAAGAGCGACACCAAGAGCTGCAACTCTCTCAGGTTCGCAGTTCCAGCCGGGTCGAACTTGGACTCGTCGTGCAATATGGCCGTCTGTATGTGTGGCATCACTACGACCGCTACGGATTCCGTCAGGGGTTGAATACAGACGAGTTTCTGATCCTGGAGATCAAGCTGACTGGTGCCGTCACGACACCTAATCCGCTCGCCGGAGTTCCACTCGATTCGAGTGAACAGTGCCGAAGAGCTGTGTTGTCCCGACTCGAGCCGTTCTCCCCGGACAGGTTTGACGCGGCTGTGATTGTCCGGCCCGATTCGTTCGCCGAGTTTGCGATCCTGAGGGACATTCTCAGGTCCAGCGGATTCCGGTATCGCCTGATTCCAACCGAAGTCGGAGAAGCCATTGTCGATCGTGGCGGTTCCGGCGGTCGAGTTCAGTGACCCGATTCGCGTGACGCGACAGACTCCGTTCCGATCTCTCGACCAATCGGTATCCTGCTGGCTCCGGAGGCCGACCTCGACGGGGTGACGTTCGGGAAGAAGTCGGCGTTCCTGGCAGAGCCGCCCACGGGGACGTTGGCCGCCGGCAGCAGGTGACCTTCGCCCGCCGCCCGCAACTGAAGAACATCAGTACGTGAGCCGATTCCTCGGCGGAACCTCGGCGTCGAGTCGGCTGCTCGTCGATCCGTTCCTATCGTGCCGCCGGGGCGACCTGCCCTCGACCCGGTGGTGGCGATTTCGGCAGTGTCGATGACATCCGTCACGAGGGGATGCGGTACGATCCAGCGACGGAGGCTGCGACGGTGTTCAGTGGCCCGACAGCATGGCAGCGGCACGGCTGGCGGCCGGCAGGATGGCAGAGCCATGGTCTTCCTTCGGGAAGACCTCGAAGGTGACGTTGAGCCTGGCAGAAGCAGTCGCGAGTCTGTCTGCAAGCTCGCGCGCGTTGCCAACCTGGCGGCGGGAGGCGAGCAGAGCTTCCCGCTCCGGCGGGGCCCCGTGGCCAGGGGCCTCCCGTTCCCCGGCAGAGATCTGTACCTGCAGCGGTTCCTCGATTCCATCGAGTTTCGCGACAAAGGCATCGACCTGCTTCAGCACAGAGCGATCGTTCACCCAGATGGACGGGCTCGACGCACAGTACATTTGAAATTCGCCAGGCCTTTGAAACAGGGCGTAAAGCACGAAGAGACCACCGAAAGAGTGTCCGAAAAGCAGCTGGCGCGTGCGGTCGATTCGGAATCGCTGCTCGATGCGTGGTTTCAGCTCACCGGTGATGAACTCCAGAAACGCGTCAGCTCCTCCTGCTGTCTCGCCAATGTTTCTGCGGAACTGTGATGGTTGAGTCGCCAGCCAGTCCTCGTCAACGGGGAAGAGGAGATCGTAAGTGCGACGCCGGAAGTGCACCGCCCGTTCGTCAGTGGGATAGCCGATTCCGACCACGAGTGCGTTTCGCAACGCCGGCTGCCGCTCGATCGCCGCGACCATCAGGGGAAAGTTGGCATTGCCATCAGTCAGGTAGATGATGGGGTATCCCTGTTCCGGTGCGGGGGTGTTCGGCTTCAGAACAAAGATGCGGTAGTCGAGGCCCGCCCGCGATGTCATGTCGAAGCGAACTGCGCCGGCGATTGTCACCGGCGCTTCCACATCGTCGGCAGTTGCCCTGTGATTGTGCCCCAGAGCCAGGGACGCGAACAAGACCGCCAATACGTACGGCAGGACGGAATGTCGGGGCATGAGTCTGATTCGGAGGGCAGGAAAAGGAAGCGACTTCGATGTCGTTGCGGGTACGCAGAGCCCGCAGGGTATTCCCTTCCCTGTTCTCTGAACAGAAACGGCCCGGCCCATCACTGAATCGAAGCGGCGCACCGCCGGGACGAAGGGTATCGACCGACTGCTCATGACAGCAGTTGACAATGCAGGCGTCGTACGGTGCGGCCGCCACGGGACCGTCTTCGCCCGGGCTGGTCCATTGCCAGCAAAACGCCCGCGAAGCGCAGGGATTGCCGTGGAGCAATCGAGCCCGGCGTGTGAACGGATGAACGGACTTCAGAAGGAACGCCGGTTTCACCGTGAAGTCCCCGGTTGATCGCTTGAGACCTGCGCCTGAACTGCCTGCGTATTCGGAGGCAATGCGGGAGGCCACACGGGCCGCATGAGGGACCTGACGAACGGGCCAACTGGAGTGTGCAGGCCGCCCGCCATTGGGCACGCGACGCGCGACGCCGCATCCAACGCCCACCAGAATGCACTGTCTCAATGCTCTGCGTGAGGCAAAATCGCACTTTTTACTGAATTGGCCAAGTGGTCACTGTTTCATTTTGCAACTTTTAGTGCTACATTGGCGCTCATGCGTGCCATTCTGGTCTCTTCAGTGACACTCCCGAGCCGTAGCGAGCGGCTCACAGCGAAGCGGCCGGGAGGGCTGGTCGCGAGGTCTCATACGAAGCTCTCCGGGCCGTCGGTCCCTGGTGGATGTTTCGTGGCCGTTATCCGGGGCCGTCGTGGCTCAACGCCAGGCACATCCGTCCCGTCCCCGGGAGCGGCTGTGCCGACGCCCAGGTCTTCGGTCTGGCGACGGGGGAGCCGACAACTCCAGCGTGCGCGGATGAGCTCGGGAAGCAAACTCGCGTCGATGAATGTGCGAGGCCAGCAGCCCGTCCTTCTTCACCGGCACCACCTGATGACTTGCCCTCTCGGGGCCAAAGCACGTTGGCTCACCGCCATGACGTTGCGGACCACCTCTTCCGGGAGTCGGCGCGATGCAGAGCAGAAGTGTCGGCTGGAGAACTGTCATCCACGGGCAATCGAGCGAGTTCGCGTCGCGATGCATGCCAACGCCCGACCAGTGACGACCACTTTGGAGTTGGCAGTGACCGTCGTCGAGCGGGAATCGGGGCCCGCCGCGTCAACTGCCTGGAACGTCCCCGCTCCGGCGTGCCTGACTGAGAGGCCCACGATGCAGACGGACAGCATTGAATCCTGATGAGGTGACCGGGAGCCATTCGTTGTCATTTGGCAAGCGGAGGATCGCTCACTGCATCCCGACAGCCCCATCGCGGTACGAAAAAACCACGCTCAAACCGAGACGTTCGATAACCAAAACGTTGCACAGGAGGAAGTGTCATGTGCGGGCGACATATCCTTTACTTGCTGACGTGCGTTGGAATCGTCGTTGCGGCGATGTCGTCAGTCATGATCGGTGATAACGGTCTGAAAGTTGTCTACGAACATAACGACGGCGGGTACTGGGTTGGGCAATATGACAGGGACGGGAAACCGTACGGCTGCTGGGAGATGTACACCTCAGGCCAGGTGTTAGTACAACGGCTCTGCTTCGAGGACGGGCTCCCGGTCTCACACAAGATCTGGGAAAACGGGGAACTGACCCTGGAGATGGCGGAGGACGAAAACTATCGATACGTGCAGGTGTTTCCGCCTGTGGATCATTAGATCACCTGGATTGCGGTGCCTCCGTCAGAGCGATTGATCCTCGGTGGCAATCGGTTCGGAATGTCGGGCCGTTCGTGGTCCTCAGACCGCAGCGGTTCGCGTTCATTCCCGGGGTGTTTCGTGCCGCACCGTCGATGAGCGGACACCCTGAGCAGAAGCTCGTCACACTCGGCAGGGGGGAATCAGCGTCCACGCGCGTGCTCCGCTCCTCGCCACGCAACAGCTGGGGAGCCCTTCGTCATTGAAGGTCTGTCAGAGTACGATCGGGCCTGTCCGTCTCTCGTCGTGGCGACGAGCCATCCCGTCCTTCTCTTTCTGCAGTCGAAGCGATGCAGCCTTCTCCTGTCCTCCGTCGCAGATCAGTGAGCCGCGCGGTCTTCTCTGGCCTGCTGCTGTGTGGAGTGGTTGCCTCCACTTCTGCCGGTGAGCCGGAATGGGTCTACATCCAGAACGACCGACTCAAGGCAGGGGTTCGCAAGGATGCCGGTGCTTGCCTGGGGTACTTCGCCGGGGCCGACGGCAAGAACGTTCTCAACAGCTATGATCACGGCCGGTTCATTCAGCAGAGCTATTATGGGAAGTCCGACGGCTCGCGGTGGGGGGCGCGGCCCTGGCGCTACAACCCTGTGCAAGGGGGGGATTATCAGGGGAACGCGTCGTCACTTCTGGAGTTCCGTGCCGAATCCGACCGGCTTACGCAAGGACCCGCCCGAAACACTGGGCGTCCGGAGCCGAGCTCGCTGAAGTCGAGATGGAGCAGTGGATCACGCTCCGGGGCGATTTCATGCATTTTCGAGCCCGGATGACATACACCGGGAACGAAACTCATCCGCCGCACCACCAGGAGATCCCGGCCGTGTTCCTGGAGTCCGAGTTCAGGCAGCTCCTCCTGCATGATGGCGTCGCATTGCGACGCTGGGAGCCTGGCTGGCCGAACGAGCACGTCAAGCTTCCACAGCACTGGGCGATCTACCTGAATGCCAGTGGCCGCGGCCTGGGCGTCTATGTCCCCGCCGCGAGCGAGGCGACGTGCTATCGTTTTGGCACTCCGGGCGAGCCTTCCGCCTGTTCTTACATCGCGCCACTGACGACCTTTGCACTGACTCCGGGGAAAGTCTTCGAGTACGAGGGTTGGTTCACCCTGGGCACCGAGGCCGAGATTCTCGAACGCCTCGAACGGCTCATTGCAATGGACTGACAGGCAGCCGAATGAAGGTCTGATGCGGCCCTCCACGTCAGTGGACGAACGATGTCTGCGAAGAGCCGTAACTCTGCGGACGCGTGGAACTTGGACTATGGCAAGTGATTCCCTGAGCCGGTTGCATGCCCGATGCGCATCTCGTACAGCAGGACGAGGAGGTCCAGATAATGACTGGACAGCATCTCTGTGATGAGAATGGAGTCGAGATGCTCAAGTTCAGCGATGCGTGTCAGGGCGATTGCTCCAGACATTTCCAGGTCACCTGGGAACAACACAGCGCATTCATCGTCGGGAACGAACCTCGTGTTTGGCCAGCGGCACGAATCTGCAATGATGCCTCCGACATCGGTTCGCAGAGTGCGAAGGTGTGGCCACGGCATCCAAGACCGTTCTACTTCCTCGGGAACTCTCTGCTGCAATTCTCGTGATGCTCGCCAGCGGAGAAGATCATGCGACAATCCCGGGATTGGAACGAACTGTCCCCAACGAGACGGAAGAAGTTCGGCGGTCGTAAGCGGAGACACCATGCCGCTCGCACTCGTTGAGTATGCAAGCTGACGTGCGAACAGATTCTGAATTTCGAAGCAGCGATCCCACGGGCCGACTCGGCGAAGGAGCCGATCTTCCCGCTGAGAATACTACTGATTCGCGGACGTGAACGCGAGCGATTCTCTCATTATGGTCATCGCAGCGACCGCAAATCGGTCCCCTTCCCCGTATCCACGAGCCGTCTCCGGATGTCTTTCTCCGGCGGACATTGCTGAGCGCGGCCCGGCGCTTCCGCGACATCTCGGAGTTCGAGCCGGCCTCCCCTTTCGGTTTCGCTGGCGTGCCGGACCGCTCACTCGCCCCGGGTTGCTGGTCACACGGCCCGGACCCCTTGTACCGGAATCAGTGGGCCAGTATATCTTCACAATCAGGCGCCGAGTTCTTGGCCCTGTCTGATTTCCCGTCTGTCTGTACTTCTGTTCTTCCAGTCGAGGAGAGGCCTCATGTACGAGTCATCCCCTGCGCTTGCGGGGCACTGCGGCCGAGTTCGAGTGCGTCGTGGCTTCACGCTGATTGAGCTTCTGGTGGTGATTGCGATCATTGCGATTCTGGTCGCCCTGCTGCTGCCTGCCGTCCAGCAGGTGCGTGAGGCGGCTCGCAAGAGTCAGTGTCAGGACAACCTGCACAACATCGGACTGGGCCTGCACAACTACGAGGGGACGTATCAGTTCTATCCCCCCGGCCGCGTTCGAAAGGACGCCGCGTTTGTCGCCGGAGACGCCTGGTACGGTGGGAACATCGGCTGGCTTCCCCGCATCCTGCCACAGGTCGAGCAGAAGCCGCTGTTCGACCGCATCGACTGGAACCTTGGAAACGGCTCCAGTTCGACTGACGGCCACACGGGCGTGAACGGGCAGGCTCCCGACGGAGCACGTCGCCAGTGGGTCGGCCTGTTCCTGTGTCCAACCGACCCCGGAACAGGAACTGTGCCTTGGACCGATCCCTCGGGAACCCGGCAGACGGGCCAGGCCAGCGACGGGAGCTATGCCAGTACCAACTACGCTGGCTGTATCGGTCCCGACTGGCGGCTTCGCAGCATGTCTGCCAACCCCCGCGGAATGTTCGGTCAGAATACCCGGATTGGTGTACGCGACGTACTCGACGGCACCTCGAATACCATTTACGCGGCCGAAATCATCATCGGCTTCCCGAAGCTGTCCGACAACGACGACGGTTCGGGCAACTGTCCCGCCACCGGCTCAAAGGACACCTCTGCCGCCCGTCAGACCGGGAACTCCTGGTTTTACGCGTACTTTCCGCAGTCGAGTATGTTCAGCACCTACACCGGCCCCAACAGCAAGACGTGGGACTGTGGTGCCAACTCGGACCGTGTGAATAACGCCGCCCGCAGTCTGCATCCTGGAGGAGTGCAGGCTGTCATGGGCGACAACCAGGTTCGCTTCGTCAGCGAGAACGTTGACCTCACGGTCTGGCAAAACGCCGGGCACAAGTCAGATGGCAATCCACCCGGTCAGTTCTGATCCGGGCGCCGTTCCAAACCAGTCCCGGTTTCCCCACAGGAAGCCGGGTTGCTTCACTCGATTTCCAGAGACGCCTGATGCAATACCTTCGAATGCTTAGCCTCTGTGGGCTCCTTTGTCTTCCGATGTGGGGCTGTGGCGGCAACAGCCGCGACGGCGAAGTCGCCGATGCTCCGGAATCGACGCCTGTGGAACTCACGCCGGAAGAAGAAGCGGCGGAACGCGAATACGTGAATCAGGAAAACTGAATCGGGACCAATGGGCCCGGCCGCTCTCAGAGTGGCCGGGCCGCCCGTTTCCTGAATGTTTCACGGGCTGCACTGTCCTGTCACCAACCTGTCCCGCTGTCGTTCCGATTTCGGAACTACGATCCCTGAATCGAATTCAACCGCGCACTCCTGAGCCCGATCTCGATACGCGCCCTGCTTCTCTGGCTTGCCGCAATCACCCTGTTGGTTGTGCAGCGCCCCGTCGACCACCCCGACCTGTGGTGGAACCTCGCCCGCGGACGTGAGGTCTGCGCCGGTTCTCTCTCTCCCTCGCAGCAGCTTCTTGCGCTCGACGACGCACACGAAGCGGACTGGCTCGGCGGCGTGCCGTTCTACCTCGTCTGGCAGTTCGGAGGCGTGCACATGCTGGCCGCCATCCCGATTCTCGCTGGCTGCAGCGCCCTGTTGTTCGTGCGGCGACTTGCCACAGGGCACGGGCTCCTGTTGGTGCTGACCTTCCCGCCGGGACTCTGGACGCTCCGGGACGCTCTCCAGCCATCTCCACAATTGTTCGACCTGGCCGGTCTTGTCGTCGTCGGCTGGCTGCTATCCCGGAAACGACCGACAACGTCCGAGCAGCCTCACCCGCGGCTGCTCCCACTGGTTCTCCTCTTTGCAGTCTGGGCGAACCTCGCGCCGCTCCCCGTATGGGGACTTCTGGCAATCGCCCTCCTTGCCTCCCCCGAACGTTTCCACCCCGGACAACTGGTGGCGGCACTTATCGGAGGAGTCCTGACCCCCCGCGGGCTGTGGACGTGGACCGACTCCATCGTCTCCCTGGCTCCCGTCGCGTTCCGGGACCTGACGAGTTACGACGACGTCCGCTGGCGTCCACTGTTCGATGCCGACCTGCATGCGGGCCACTTCGCCTTCTTCGCACTGTGGATCGCCTGGGTCGTGCTTCGCATCGTCGCTCGCCGCTTGCCGAAGTCCGAGCCACGATTGCTGCTGATCGCGCGGTTCGGGCTCCCGCTCCTCGCAGTCATCATCTCCCGCAACAATCTGCCGCTCAGTGGCCTCTGGATCCTGCTCGACCTCGCAGGATCTCCTCCCTTCACGGATAGTCCGCCGAAGAGAGTCCCCCTTCCCACTGGCGCCCGTGCGTCATTGCTTCTCTTCGCCGCGGCGGCATTGCTGCTCGTTCTCGCTGCCTTCGAAGCGGTGCAGACAACCGGCGCGAGGCTCGGCTGGGGCATTGCCCACTCCCTCGATATTCGTCTGCTCGACTCGGGCCTGCCTCGTGCAAATCTCGGTCAGTTGACTGCCTGGCCGGCCGATGCACGGTCGGCTGGATTTGGTGCCTGGCTCGGCCTGCGGATCGTCGATCATCCCGCACGCGCCCTGCTCGCTGGCCGCTCTCCGCAGCATGCGGGCCTGATGCAGGATTTTCTCTATGCCCATCGTGCCCGCTATCGCCGCGACGATGGGAGCTGGGGAGGTTGGGTCCATCGACTTTCAGAATGGAAGGTCGATCTGCTTCTGCTTCCGGCGGAAGCCGCCTCGCTCCAGCGCTCTCTCGTCGAAACACCCTGGAAACCGGTCGACCTCGACTCGCCGGTCGTTCCCTGCGCCTCGGGAGAAGATCTGCGGTTCGCTTCCTCAATTCTCGGCTCGCTTCAGCAGCAGGCCTTTGTAGAAGCCGGGCCCTGGCAACCTGATGCGGCGATCTACGACGGTCACGGGTGGCGGTTCGACCTGATCGAACTCGCGGGCCTTGGCCCCGACCCCGCACCGGCCATCCGCCAGTCGCAGCTTTTCCGATCAATCAAACTCCCCATGGCTTCCCTCCGTGCACTGCGTCCGCTTCGCGGGAAGACAACGGCGCCCGCGTTGACGGAGGAGTTTCGGACCGTCCAGTCCGAACTCGTCGCCTGGGAATGGCTCGAGGCGGGAGAAGCCAGTCTCTTCCGCGAGTGGATCCTGGTCACCCTCGACGGGAACACGTCTGAAGACAGACAATCCTCCGAGAGCATCCCCGCCGTCTGGAGACGTTCGATCGATCAGTATCTGGCAGGTCGCTTTGACGATGCCATCAACTCCCTCCCGGCAGACGACCCGCCTGGTCACTACGCCGCGGGCCTGATTTGGCTGGAACTGGGAGAGACAGCTCGCGCTCTGGAGGCCTTCCGACAGGTCGACACCCGGGACGCGGGGCCC
>CAZUXX010000021.1:0-14083 GCA_964624215.1 uncultured Planctomycetaceae bacterium | reverse complement strand
TTCGGCTGGCACGTGATGACTCTCCCCTTCGTGGAGCAGAAGCCGCTGTACGACCAGTTCAACATGAACGTGTACTACGACACTGCCCCCAACACCGAGCGGTGCCGAGACCGTTTTGACCTGCTGTTCTGCCCCAGCGGGACGAAGATGTACCAGAAGGACAGCAGCACCAATTTCACGGTGCACTACATCGGAGTCGCGGGACCGATCGGAGACTACGCCGCCCAGCTGCCGAACGGGACGTCGGTGACGCGAACCTACCCGCATGACGGGAACCCGACGTCATCGAACCCGGGGGGTGGAAATGCGTATGGCGGGATTCTCTGCAAGAACCGGAACTATCGCCCGCGCGATGTGACGGATGGACTTTCGAACACGCTGATGATTGGAGAACTTGCCTGGGACGGGCTGCGTCGGGGTCTCGGACAAGACCATTTCCGTCCGTGGACCTGGGGTGCCAAAGCGGCGGGATCGCATGAGGGAGCGTACGCGGTGCGGAACATCCTGCATCCGATCCATGCGATGGGCTTCGAGAACGCCGCCGGCTCGTACTACAACAACGTGAGTTTCGGGAGCGAGCATCCCGGCGGGGCCCAGTTCGCCCTGGGGGACGGGAAGGTGACGTTCATCAGCGAGAACATCGACCTGTCGCTCTACAAGGCTCTTTCGAGCCGCGAACATGGTGAACGCGTGACCGTGCCGTAGAACCGTGATGTCTGCTGTCCGCGACGGGACGGGTGTCCCGTTGCAGACGCGAGTTTGTCCCCTGCCCGTTGTTGACGTCCTTCACGCCATGCCAATGCTCAAGAGCCGATTTGTCGCGTGTGCCGCCCTTGTCTGCCTGCTTGCGGGCTGCGGCAACGAGGTCGACCTGTACAACCTCAAGGGAACGGTGACGTTTGACGGGAAGCCAGTTCCGTACGGTCGCATCGAGTTCACTCCTGACAATTCGAAGGGGAACAGTGGCGGGACGGGATACGCGGTGATCGAGGACGGGAAGTACGACACGTCGACGTTGCGTGGCCGGGGCACGATCGGCGGCCCGCATATTGTGAAGATTACGGCGTTCGAGGCGAAGCCGACGGGTGGTGGGGGAACGGAAGATGCGCCGGTTGAAGGGTCGGAGGTGAAGCCCCTGTTCGTCGGGTACGAGATCGAGGCGGACCTGCCGACTTCGTCGGGAGAGCAGAACTTCGACGTGCCGGCCTCGGCCGAGGGGTACGACCCGTTCAAGGCGGCCAACGAACGTCCGAAGACGGACGCCTGAGCCGGCGTGTGGTGAATTCCGGTTGAGATTTTCGCGGATCCACTGGCCCTGAAGGGTTGATCGTCCGGCGGGACATCAGCAAATATGCGGCTGCCAGCAGCGTCAAGGAGATGGTGCTGGCCACCGCGGGGCCGATTGCCTTCATGCCGTCCCCCCCGGGCTACTGACAACAGCGCCCTGTGTTCCGGTCACTTGATCAGGAATTTGATCAATTCGGCGGGGCGCCGTGGTCGAAGATAACCGATAGCCGTTTTTGCCGATCCCGTGCGAGGCCGGACGCCGGGGGCTCGTCTTCGGTTGGCGGATGCGCGTCGCGCGGTTCTGCCGATTACCGACAGGATGTCGACTATGGCTTACTTTTCTTCCGCCGCTGCCGCCGGTCGTCTTGTTTCTGGTCAGCCTCGGATCTGGATCGATGTGTCTCGGGGCCGGACGAAGTTTCCGCGGCGACCGATTTTGCAGGACCGCACGCTGATTGGTGCGGGGAGTAACTGCCAGTTGCAACTGGGCGGGGAGGGGATGCCGTTTCTGCACAGCCTGCTGCTGGTGCGGCCGGACGGAATTCGCATCGAAGCATTCGTGCCCCACCCGGAACTGCTGCACAACGGGCAGCCGGTTCAGTCGGCGCAACTGGCTGACGGAGATTCCCTGACAATCGGGAGCTTCTGCTTCACGATCCGAATCGGGCAGGCGGAACCGTCGTCGGGTGCGACGACGGCGAGAGTGCAGCGCGGTCCCAGTGCCGAGAAGATCATGCGGCGTCAGGCTGCCGCCATGTCGGCTGCCGAACTGGTCGATGCCATCGAGGCGGCGGAACATGAGGTCCTGGAATACGAGTCGGGGCGGGTGCATGGTGCCGCGGCTCTGCTCGACGCCATCTGCCGGGTGCCTGAGGAGTCCGATGGCACTGAGTCGGATCTGTACGCCGACCTGGACCGACTGGCGGACGGGCTGGAGGGGCACGTTGCCCGCCTGCGGACCCGTGAGCAGCGGGCCGAGTTGCGCCGAAAGTCGCTGGTAGAGCAGCAGAACCGCCTGCTGGAGCAGATCCGCGCGATGGGTCAGCTGAATGCTCCGGCGGAAGAGTCCTCGCCGCGACGGGCTTCGGCCTAGACGCCGCGCGAGTCCCTGGCTGGTGTCATCCCCTGCCCTTGCTCGCCGATGCTGTGCGGAGGGTGGCGGCCTGCTGCCCGCGGCCGCAGGGTGGCTGGAGAATGGCCGCGTGGCTGGGTCGTCGGGGACGGTCTGGTTGCGAGTGTCCCCGAATTGAAGAAAGCGGGGGACGGTGAAGGGCCGTTGCCTCGGTAGCGTCGGGGTGGTGGTGCTACTATAACGCCGAGCGCCCCGATCCCGTCACGGCAGGAACTGAACAGATGTCGACAGAACTTTCCACCGATCTCCCGCTGGCCGCAGTGGATGCACCGATCTGGCAGGCGATTCTTGAGGAACAGCGCCGGCAGGTGCAGGGTCTGGAGCTGATTGCCAGCGAGAACTACACATCGGCGGCGATTCAGCAGGCTGTCGGGACGGTGCTGACCAACAAGTATGCGGAGGGGTACCCGCACCGCCGCTACTACGGAGGGTGTGAGCATGTCGATACGGTGGAAGACCTGGCGCGGGACCGGGTGAAAGCGTTGTTCGGGGCCGAACATGCGAACGTGCAGCCGCACGCCGGATCGCAGGCGAACATGGCTGCGTACATGGCGCTAATCGAGCCCGAAGACACGATTCTCGCGATGGACCTGGCCCACGGGGGGCACCTCACTCACGGGATGAAGCTGAACTTTTCGGGGAAGCTGTACAACGTCATCTCGTACGGGGTGAAGAAGGACGATCACCGGATCGATTTCGATCAGGTGGCACGACTGGCCCGGGAACACAAGCCGAAGCTGATTGTGGCGGGAGCGTCGGCGTATCCGCGAGAGATTCCGCATGCCCGGTTCCGCGAGATTGCCGACAGTGTGGGTGCCCGGCTGATGGTCGACATGGCTCACTACGCGGGGCTGGTGGCCGGAGGCGTTCACAACAATCCGGTGGAGGTGGCGGATATTGTCACCTCGACGACGCACAAGACACTGCGTGGCCCGCGGAGCGGAATGATTCTGTGCCGCGAGAAGTTCGCAAAGGACGTGGACAAGACGGTGTTCCCCGGGCTGCAGGGGGGACCGCTGATGCATGTGATTGCCGCGAAGGCGGTGTGCTTTCTGGAAGCATCGCAGGAGAGCTTCAAGGCGTATGCGAAGCAGATTGTCTCCAATGCCCGGACGCTGGCGGAGACGCTGCTTTCTGGCGGGCTGAAGCTGGCTTCGGGAGGAACAGACAATCACCTGATGCTGTGCGATGTGACGGCGATCGGGCTGAGCGGGAAGGTGGCCGAGCAGGCTCTGGATCGCGCCGGGATCACGGTCAACAAGAACATGATCCCTTATGATCAGAGGAAGCCACTCGATCCCAGCGGGATCCGGATCGGGACGGCCGCGCTGACGACCCGGGGGATGAAGGAAGCGGACATGCAGCGGGTGGGAGCCTGGATTCTGGAAGTGCTCCGCTCTGCGGATGACGAATCAACACTGGACCGGGTTCAAGCCGAGGTGAGCGAGTTCGCCAGCGGATTTCCGGTACCGGGGATTGCAACGGAGCGGTAAGGGAGCGAAGATCGTTCCCGTGGCCGGCGGGGCCGCCCGGTTTGAGATCGGGCCGGTGAGCGCCTCTGCCTGATTGCAAAGGGGGAGAGTGTCGCCTACTCTCCCGGGCCCCCGGTTGCGGGGGCCGACGTTCTCCGCGATGAATGCGGACGTCCAGAGGCTATCTCCCATGTGGTGAGGCCGTATGAACCGGGTCAGACGGGAAACCGAGCAGCCCTAAGTACTGGTCCTCAGGTGCATGTGGAGATAGCCTCTGGTCGCCCGCCGCGGAGCGCGACCAGCGGGGATGTTTGACAGGAGCGTCTGCCGCGTCAGCGGGACATCGCACGATGGTCTCACCCCGAAACGCTATTCTCGCCGCGGCACTGCTGTTTGCGGCCTCGGTGTTCAGCTCGATCTGGTCGGCACTTCAGCCGCAGGCCTCGGCACTGGGTGAGCACACGTACGGAACCGAGCGCCTGGGCTTGCGAGGGCTATACGAAACGCTGGAGCAACTGGAGATTCCGGTCTCCCGACGGACGACCCCGCCGCCGGACGATCTGCCAGTGGATACGACGCTGGTGTTGTGGGCTCCCAATCCGATGCTCATCACGTATGAGCCGGCTCACCTGCAGCAGGTGTCGGAGTGGGTTCGTGCGGGAGGTCGGGTGGTGATTTCGCCGGGCGTGGCCACGGCGGAGGAGGCAGAGCAACTCTCGCAACTGGCGGAATCATTTGAGCACTTCAATGAGGATGTGTGGAGTGCGCTGGGACTCGAGGCGGTGCAGGTCAACCGCCTGATCCGCTCGGAGATTCCCGAGAGGCGAGCGGAGGATGATCCGGAGCTGGTCGTCTCGACGGTCCTCCCGACGGACGAGGGTCCGGCGACGAACGAGGTGAAGGAGCTTTACACCTACGGTCCCGACCTGCCGGTGGTCGAGACCACGCCGGAAGCCGAGGTGCTCTGGGAGACGCTGATTGAAGACCGGGACGGAGATCCCCGATCGATTGCGACGGCGCTGGGGCACGGGGAGGGAGAGCTGGTGGTTGTGAGCGACCCGACGCTGCTGGAGAACAACTGTCTGGCGCGGGGCGACAACGCCGTGTGGGGAGTGCGGCTGCTGACCGACGAGGGTCGCCGCGGGGTCGTGTTCGACGAGTTCTACCACGGGCTGTCTGTACGCGGGAATTCGTGGTGGTTGCTCACGCTGCCGACCTACGGGACGCTGGCCGCGGCGGGGCTGGTGGTGCTCGGCCTGTGGACCTGGCGGTCGGGGAGTTTGCTGGGCCCCCCGTTGCCGGCGCCGCTGCCGTCGCGGCGGGCGATTGGCGAGTACATCGAGGCGATGAGCCGGTTCTTCCTTGTGGGGAAGGACGCGCGGGCGTTCCTTGTTCGCGAATTGCAGCTGGGGGTGTATCGGCACCTGTGCCGCGAATTTGGAGTGCCCCCGAAAGGGAAGTCGTCTGAGGCGCTGGTGTCTGCAATCCGCCGTCGCGACCCGCAGCTGGCCGACCAGGTTCGCGACGCTTTCGAGGCGGCGTTCGAGCTCTGCCAGCAGCCGAAGCGACCGGATGCCGAGAGCACGAGGCAGGTGATGGCGGCACTGGTGGCGTGCCTGCATCAACCGGCGGCGGAGGAGAGCCGCTTTCGAATTGCGGAGTCGCGCGTGGGGATTCCTGGCGGCTGATGACAGCGGTGAACTATCAGGGACCGGGCCCTGCAGCGGCGGGATCCCCTCTGGCCTGGCTCCGCGAGAGGCAAGGCGGGCTCATAGTGCCCGGGTGAAGTCAATCGCTTGTCCGACCGGTCGGGCCGGGTACCATCGCCGATGGATCCCGGGAGGGCAGGCCATCCCGGATCGCCCGATACAAGAACGCTGGAGCAGACAACGATGGACAAGGCGACGTTGATCGAGCACCTGAACGAGGACCTGGCCGGTGAGCTGGGGGCCATGATCCAGTACATCACGTACGCTGCGAAGGCGACGGGGCCGTACCGCCCGCAGCTTGCGGAATTCTTCCTCGCTGAAGTGGCCGACGAGCAGTCGCATGCCCAATACCTGGCGAACAAGATTGTCGCTTTGGGCGGAGAGCCGACGACAACGCCCCGCCCTGTTCCGGAAGCGACGACCAACTTCGAAATGCTCCAGGCGGTGCGGGAAGCGGAGAAGCGAGCCGTCGCCGATTATGAGAAGCGTGCCCGTGAGGCTGACGAATTCGGTGACAAGGGGCTGGCGGTTCAGCTCGAAGACATTGTTCGCGATGAGACCGGCCACCTCGAAGAGACGGAGCGGATCCTGCGTGACTGGCCGCAGTCGGAGAGCTGAGCGTTCGGTCGCGGCGGAGTGGAGGGGGACAGGTTTTTCTTGCACGGGCTGAGTCAGATTCCGGATGCACATTGTTCCCTTTCCTCTGCACGTGCGGTTCCGCGTTCCGGTCCTGCGGTTCGACCAGTTGCCCCGCGCGGGGAAACGACTGCTCGATCTGCCGGCTGGAGCGCGGCTGGCTGGACCGGGTGAACTGGAGCGGGCTCCGCTGCCGGTTGAGATCCGTGCGGGATGGAATCCGCAAGGACTCGGATTGTCGTTCGCCGTGAGCGGACGGACGCTGCCGGTGCTCAGCGATCCGGAGCGGCCGGGCGTTGCCGACAGTATCGATGTCTGGATCGATACGCGCGACACGCAGACGGTGCACCGGGCGACCCGCTACTGCCACCGGATCGCCGCGTTTCCCGTCGGGGAGGGAGACGACGGGCGGGACGCTGCGGCCGTACAGTGTCCTGTGGCGCGTGCCCGTGAGGATGCGCGGATGCAACCTCCGGACGTGTTTCTCGTACAGTCGACGATCCGCGGCGACGGTTACCTGCTGGAGTTGTGGATACCGGACCAGGCACTCACGGGGTTCGATCCCGCCTCGCAGCCGCGACTCGGCTTCTGCTGCTGTATCCACGACGCCGAGCACGGCGAGATCGCGTACGGGGTTGGCGAGGGGTTCCCGTACGATTCCGACCCGAGCCTGTGGCACACGCTGGAACTGGCCGACGCCGGCGAGCGTTGAGTGACGCCGGAGCGCGATGCGCTGCCCCGTTTACGGCAGCCAGTCACCGCAGATTTCGCGGGCGTAGTCGGGCGTCATCCCGACGGGGAAGAGTTCGTAGGCGTCGAGGCAGTAGAAGTGACAGGTGGGACAGTCACCGAGCGTCGGTTGGAGTTCACAGGGGGGCCGCACAATCATCCGGTAGGGGAGCAGAAAGGCGTTGCCGAGAAAGTGCGTCGCCGATGAGGCGGTCTGGAAGAATCCCCAATGGTGTCCGCAGCGTTCCAGATTCGGTTCTTCGAAGTACAGGGGCCGGTGACAGAACGGGACGGGGTAGCGGTTGATCAGCCGCTTGGGCCAGGGAGCTCCCCAGATGAGGGTGGGCTCGAAGGAAAGGGGAGGCATCACCTCGGAGGCGAGGTCGGGAGGCTTGACTCCGTCGAGTCCTCGGGACATCTCGATGGCCGCGATCGGCTTGTCCAGAATCGCCAGGTTGCGTGTGAGCTGTTCGCGGCGGGTATCGGTGATCGGTTGTTTCGTGGGCGGGATCTCGGCAAGCCCGTCGTGCCCGGCGATGCCGGGTGCATATTCAGGGGGCTGAATCGCGACGCGAATCTTCGCTGGCTGACTGCCGCGGAGGTTCGAACGGAGTGGAGACTGCTCCTCGATCCAGCCGGTACCGGGGTCGCTGGCGGTGGCTGTTTCGGGGAAGGGTCGCCGAGGCAGAAACTCGCCGGAGCTGGCTGCCGCAGCAACATCGTGGTTGCCGGGCTGCGCGGGCGGATCGACACGGGATGCAGAGTCGGTCGCCGACCAGCCATCGCTTGCGGTTGTGGCGGCTGAGGAGGGCGAGGCTTCCGGGTGGCGGATCAGGACATCGATGTGCACGCGGGCGGGGTGCTGCAACGTTCCGGCGGCCTCGGGCGGAGGGAGAGTCTCCGGCCTTGGTGGCAGTGGCGGAAGGCTGGCCTGCCCGCTGAGGGCATCCGGCCGGGGGGGGAGCGGAGGGAGTGAGTCGGCAACTGCAGCCGGGTGCATCAAGGCCCAGGCGAGCAACCAGCCGGCCGTTCCCAGCAGCAGCGAAGACAAAGGCACTCGCATGATGCATTCCTTTGCAAGCCGCGGCTGATCTGCCACCGGCGGTCGGACGTCCCCTGCCCTGCCCCGAAAGTTGTGAACAGTCGCGGGGCCTGTCTGGTCAGTTTGGTGGACCTGCGCATGGTCCTGTAAACGGCATCGGACGTAGCGGATCTGCCCCCTCAATTTGTTCACCCGAGTCGCTAGAACCGGTACAAACTCCCGGGGAAGTGTCAATTGCCGGGACTACGTGGGCCTCAGAGATTGCCGATGTTCTAGGGTCCTGTTTGCATGGGCTTCTCTCGCACGGGTACGATGGCGGGGTTTCTGTTGCTCCTGAGCCGCAACTTCGGGCCTCGGGTACGTTTAGACGCACGTGACGTCGTAGGGGATGGTTGAATGGGCCTGCTGTCCAGGTTGCAGAGCGTCATCAGAGCGTTGACATCGGATCCCGGGGCTGTGCAATCGGCCCGGGTTCGCTCCGGGGTGACATTGGGGGTGACCCGGCTTGAAGATCGTCGGGTGCTGAATGCCGATTTTGCGGCAGCGCTGGTTGCTCCGGATATTGTGGAGTTTTCCGCCGCAGAGGCCGCACCGGCGGTCCAGCAGCAGGGGGCCGCACAGGAACTGCTGTTTGTGGACTCGCGAGTGGCGGACTGGCAGACGCTGGCCGAGGGTGCGCGCGACGGTGTGGAAGTCGTGGTCCTCGAGGCGGACCGGGACGGGCTGACGCAGATCGCCGAGACATTGCGCGCGCGGATGGCGAATGATGTTCCGGACGCGGCTGGTGACTCCGCTGTGGCGGCGGGCGGGCCACTGACGGCGATCCACATCATCTCGCATGGTGAGGCGGGCAGCCTGTCTCTGGGGAGTACGGTACTGACGTCCGAGAACCTGGGGCAGTTCGAGTCGGAGCTGGAGACGATCGCCGCTTCTCTGAGCGAAGACGGCGATCTTTTGCTGTATGGCTGCAATGTGGCACAGGGTCAGACCGGGCGCGACTTTCTGTTCCTGCTCGCCGACCGGACCGGCGCGGATGTCGCGGCCAGCAACGACATCACCGGGGCCAGCCTGCTGGGCGGGGACTGGGACCTGGAAGTCACAACAGGGAGCATCGAGGCGAGCAGCGCGTTGTCGGCGGAGGTGTCGTCGACGTATCGCCACACCCTCGATGCGGAGGTGGCCAAAGTCGTCGCGTCGGACGCTGGTGCCCTCGACACGTTCGGATATCACGTGGCGGTCGACGGCGACACGATGATTGTCGGTGCACCGAAGTCGGACTCATCTGGCACTGATTCCGGCGCCGCCTATATCTACGTCCGCGGGGAAAGCGGCTGGGAGCAACAGGCCAAGCTCGTTCCAGATGACGGTCAGAACGGGGATCGGTTCGGCAGTTCAGTCGCGATCGATGGTGACACTGTCATTGTGGGTGCGTTTTCGGCTGACGCGGGAGAGGTGAATTCGGGCGCCGCGTACGTGTTTGTGCGCGAGGGGAACGGGGAGTGGGGCCAGCAGGCGAAGTTCAGTCATCCGGCCCCGGGCAACGGGGCTCAGTTCGGCGCTTCGGTGGCGATCAGCGGAGATACGGCCGTTGTTGGTACCCCCCAGGATAGCGTCTCTTCCTTTGGCAGACCGGGTTCTGTCTATGTCTTCGAGCGCGAGGGGGACACCTGGTCGGAGCCGATTCAGTTGAACGCCTCCGATAAAATGAACGCCAGCCGATTCGGGTCCGCCGTAGCAATCAGCGGGGACTCGATTATCGTCGGGGCCTATCTGTATGACGCCGGTCAAACGGATACCGGCGCTGCCTACGTCTTCGTCCGCAGCGAGACGACATGGGTCGAGCAGGCGAAACTCACGGCATCGAATGCCGGGGCCCGCGATGAGTTCGGTCTTTCCGTCGCGATCAGCGGGGACACCGCGGTTGTGGGAGCGCGTCTGCACGACACCGACGGACTCCTTGATGCCGGTGCGGCGTACGTGTTTACGCGGTCAGGCACGGCGTGGAGTGAACAAACCAGGCTGGTGAGTTCGGACATCGAGAGCGGCGGTCAGTTTGGAGGGTCGGTCGCACTCGATGGTGACATTCTGGTTGTCGGCTCACCGCGACACGATGGTGCCGCGACCGATAGCGGCGGAGCCTACGTCTTTCGCCGGGATGGAGATGACTGGCTGGAACAGGCAGAACTGACGGCGTCTGACGCCGCCGCGGATGACTGGTTCGGGGGTGCTGTCGGGATCAGTGGAGCGACCGTCGTTGTCGGTTCATCTCAACACGATGTCGACGGAAAGAACAATGCCGGAGCGGCCTATGTATTTGACGTGACTCCACCTGATCCGACGACCGTCGAGCTGGTTGACGACGGAACCGGAAATCTCATGCTCGTCATCACCGGGACGGCTGATGAGAGCGTGCTGAAACTCACTCTCGACCCGGAGCACTCCACGCATTTGCTGGTCGATACCGGCTCCGGGACGACTTCGATTGCCCTCTCCGGGATTACTGGGAAAGAGATCAGAATCGACGCGGGTGACGGAGCCGATGTGCTCGAACTGGATGCCGCGCTGATTGAAGCCCTCGCTGCCCAACAGATTGCCGTGACGTACAACGGCAACGACCCGACGAGCGAGCCCGGCGATACGCTCAAGCTGACGAATACAACGGGGGTTGTCGTCTCGACGATCACGTATGTGTTCGCGAATGCCAGCGACGGCAGCCTCAGCGTGACAACTGAGTCCGGCACGCTGAGCATCAGCTATACGGGCCTGGAACCGATCATCGATGAATCCGGTGCCGACGAGGTGATCCTCGAGTTCGAATCGTCGAACGCCGAGGAAACGATCGATGTGATGGCTGGACCGGACGGTGGGCTGACGATTGATTCCGACGATGGAGAGAGTGTGACCATTCTCAATCCGTCGGGCTCACTGATCTTCAACCTCGGAGACGGCAACCAGACGCTGAATCTCAACTCGCTCGATCCCGCCTTCTCGGGAGCGATCGTGATCAATGGCGGTTCGGGTAATGACACGATCAACGTGAACGACCTCAGCGGTGCTGCCGTTGCATCACTGACGATTCACGGCGACCAGGAGAGCGACACGGTCAATCTGACCGGGTCCATCGATCTTCAAGGGCAGCCTTTCGCGATCACGGCCGAGACGGTGAACATCACCGGTGCGGTTACGAATGCCGCTTTCTCGATCACGGCGGACGACGTTTCGATCGGCAATGCGATCTCGGGCTTCGGGACGATCGCGGCCCAGGTCAATGCAACCGGAGCAACGATTTCGGCAGTCGGTGGAGACCTGGAACTGGGAACGGGGGACGTTACCAACGGGTACATCGGAGTGACGCTGAACCTCAACGGCAACACCATCACGCTGCGAGACAGTGATGGGGTCACCCTGGGCCATGTGAACCTCGGCAGCGGGGGTGTTCTGAATGGTGTCGACGGCAGTGACCAGCCGCAGCTGGTGACGGTCTCGGGGACACTGGCCGGGTCCGGTCGCATCAATTCTGACATTGTGGTCAATGGTCAGCTGGCGCCCGGCAACAGCCCGGGAATCATCGTGACCGCCGGGCTGAACTTCGATGATGGAGCGACGTTCTCTGTCGAGTTGAATGACGACAACGCAACGGGAGCCGTGGGCGGCGTCGACTACGACCAGGTCCAGGTGACCGGCGCGGTGTCGATCGGCCAGAACGTCGCACTCGACCTGACAGACCTGGGTTCGGTGTCGATGGATGTGGGTGATCAGTACGTGCTGATCGACAACGACGAGGACGACGAGATTGTCGGGCTGTTCGCCGCTGTGACGAGCCCGGCGGGAGTGACCGCCGCCGATCTGGACGACGGAGTGCTGAATGAGGGGGATACGTTTGTCATCGGCGGCACGATGTACACAGCTTCGTATACCGGCGGTAACGGCAACGATTTCGTCCTGACCGTGACTTCGATGGCTCCGGTGATTACCGGCACAGCCGGGGACGATGACTTCGTCGTGTTCCGCGACGACAACGCCACGTCTGCCGACACCGAGGACGACCGGCTGGTTGTGCAGCGCAACGGCGTGACGGTCCTCGACACCCTGCTCTCGGGTGTGACGGAGCTGGTGATCGACGGGGGCGACGGTGCCGACAGTCTGACGGTTGATCTGACGGCTGGCGGTTTCTTCAGCACTCCGATCACGTTCCACGGTGGTGATCAGGGAGCCGGGTCGGGGGATGAGCTGATCCTCCGCGATGCCACCGGAGTGACGGTGACGAGTGTCACTCACACGTTTGTCAGTGCCAGCGACGGCAGCGTGATCGTCGAAACCGCGGGATCGGGAACAGCCACGATCACCTACACGGGGCTCGAGCCGATTACGGACCACCTGGTTGCCACCCACCGGGAGTTCGTGTTCGCCGCAGGGAGCGAGACGATCACGCTGAGCGATGACGGGATCGGCGGCAACTCCATGTCGACGATTGACTCGACCGAAGGCGAGTCGGTGACGTTCGTGAACCCGACGGCGTCCCTCACGATCCTCACCGACAGCAGCAAAGACGGGATTGCTGGCGGTGCGGATACGATCAGCGTGGAGGGGCTGGACTCCGAGTTTAGTGCCAACCTGAGGATCGACGCGGACGGGGACGATACGGTTCGCTTCCAGACCGTTGCGACGAGTCTCGGGACGGGGACGCTCACGGTCGACGCGAAGACGATCGCCGTCACGGCATCGGTCACGACGGGTGGTGCGGGCGAGATTCTTTTCGACGCGACACAGAACATCGAGAGCGTCGGAGGAGAACTGACGACGGTCGATGGCGATATCGTGTTGTGGGCGAACGCGAACGGATCGAACACCGGCGCGGACTTCACCGCGATTCTCATCGACGGTGGCACGGTTGAAACCGGGACGGGCGACATCACCCTGGTGGGCGTGGGGTCGAGTTCTGGCACGACCAATGACAATGTCGGCGTTGCAATCAAGAACTCCGGGAGCGTCGGCACCACGGGAGCGGGCACTATCTCGGTGACCGGGACGGGAGGCGCCGGCGGCAGCGGGAACCATGGCGTCTATGTCTTCGGTGCGGGCATCCGGGGCGCAGACGGAGAGGTTTCGGTCTCAGGAACCGGCGGTTCCGACGGGCAGAGCGGCAGCAACGACAACTACGGGGTGTTCCTCGAGAGCGGCGGAGAGATCGGGGCGACAGGCGGTGGCACCGTGCACGTGACGGTGATTGATTCCGATCTGTTGGCAGAAACCGGAGGCACTCCCGGTCTGATCATCGGCGACACAGTGACTCTCGTTGCCGAGGGAGCATCGGCCGACATTGGTCCCGAATCAGGCGGAGTCGGTGGTCCCGTCACAGTGGCTGCAAACACGCTCGTGGGACGGACCGACGGGGGCGTCTTCCGTGTCGGCAACAATTGGGGCGACCTGACGGTGGCTTCGATTGACACGGCGGGAGGGGACATCGTCCTCACTGCGACTGGTGGCAACCTCGCGCTCGGAACGATTGACGCCGGAACGGGCAACGTCCATGTGATGTCTGCGGGGGCGATTACCGACGACAACGGGAGTGACACGAACATCACTGCAAACAAGCTGGAGGCCTCCGCCGGGACCAGTCTCGATCTGGATACCGACGTCACCTCGCTCCAACTCGAGTCAAGCGGCACGGGCAGCATCCAGATCAACGAAGCCGATGACGTGACCGTGTCAACGACGTCGACGGGCGATGGCCCGATCACCATCACGGCGGGCGGAACGCTGACGGTGACGTCCATCACGGCCGCCGGGGATGTCAGACTGGAGACCAACGCGGGAGATATCGACGTCGAGAACATCACAGCCGCAGGTCATCGCGTCACGCTCGACGCGTCCGGGGCAGTCACCGACGCCAACGAGAGTGACACGAACATCACTGCGAACGAACTCGTAGTGAGTGCGTCCACGGGAATCACTCTGGATACCGCGGCAGGCACCAGCGGCAGCCTGACGCTGGCGGCAGAAACGGAGTCGGGAGACCTCACCATCCGGAATGACGGACAGCTGATCGTCGGAAGCGTGGCAGGCGTGAGCGGAG
>CAZUXX010000020.1:7737-14524 GCA_964624215.1 uncultured Planctomycetaceae bacterium | reverse complement strand
CTGGCTCAGGGGCCGGCCTGTTTGCATGTAGACCTCCAGGGCGCGGATGATCCGCCGGACGTCGGCCACAGGCAGTCGGGCCGCTGTCTGTGGATCGACCTCGCGAAGTCGCTGGTGCAGGTGAAGTGGCCCGTGCGCTTGCGCCTCCGCTTCGAGCTTCCCACGAAAGTCCCAGTCGGCAGGCGGTCCCTGAAAGACACCTCGCAGCAGCGAGCGGAGATACAGACCGGTCCCCCCGACGAACAGCGGGACGCGATTGCGGGAGAGGATGTCCCGGCAGGCGTTTGCAGCGTCGGTGAGATACTCGGCAACGCTGTACTCTTCGTGCGGGTCGCGGAGATCAAGCAGGTGATGCGGGACTCTCGCCTGCTCTGCCAGACTCGGCTTCGCGGTACCGATGTCGAGGCCGCGATAGATCGTCATCGAATCCATCGCGACGATCTCGGCGTTGATTCGAACCGCGAGTTCCAGTCCTGCCGCGGATTTCCCGCTGGCGGTCGGTCCGGCGAGGAACCAGCACTGGCGGAGGAGACCGGGATCGACCCGAAGCGGGCCACTTCCGGAAGTTGATCTCGATGTGATCCGACGGCTTCGTGTTTCGGGATCACTCCCCGTGGAGTCAGTGTTCATACCCGGCGCAGAAAGGTGACCCGTCCGGCGTCGACCCATTCCGTGACAAAGATGTTCATGTTCTCATCAAAGCAGGCATCGTGGGGATGGACGAACTTGCCCGGTTACCAGCTCGCGGGGTTCCCGCGAACGCGCATCTTGAGGACCTCTGCGGTCCAGGCTTCGTCATATCCCAGATTGGCGACGAGGTTGTTCTTCCCGTCGAAGATCAGTATCCGGGCATGGAGGTCGGGGACCAGCATGTACTCGCCCCGAATGTCGACGTCAGCCGGGAACGAGATAGGGAGCCGGGCCTGTGCGGGGAAATCACCGTACTCTTTCAGCCGTGCCTGGAGTGCCTCCTCGGTTGGCTGAG
This sequence comes from uncultured Planctomycetaceae bacterium, assembly GCA_964624215.1. Classification (GTDB taxonomy): domain Bacteria; phylum Planctomycetota; class Planctomycetia; order Planctomycetales; family Planctomycetaceae; genus CAZUXX01. Next base: position 13,539 of record CAZUXX010000020.1, on the reverse strand, counting down.
GGTGGTCCTTCTGGTTCAGTCCCTGCAGAACTGATCGGGGTTCTCCATCGAGGCTGAAGTACTGCAGTCGTGAGTTCGCGCGATCGGCGATCACCAGTTGCGGCTCGCGGCCTTCGCGGTCGTCGAGCCATTGACCGTGCGGCGTGCTCATCTTGCCGGGAGCGTTGCCGGCCCCACCCCACGTTCGTATCCAGGCTCCGTCGGCGTCGTACTGGTGGATGAAACTCGATCCGTATCCGTCACCGACATAGACAGCGCCGTCTGGTCCGAAACAGACGTTGGTCGGCCGAAAACGGCTCAGGTCCTTGTAGACGCCGGCTTCGCGCGGATATCGCTTCTTCCAGACCCACTCTCCCTTGAGATCGCACTTGATGACCTGCCGGTTGTGCGTGTCGGAGAGATACAGAAACTGCTGATTCCCTTCGGTGCGGATGTCGATGCCGTGTCCGCCGCCGGCGTACTCGATCCCGAAGGAACGGACAAACTTTCCCTGCGGATCGAACACTGCAATTGTGTCGCACGGTTGGCCGGCATTCCCCTGATGCTTGATGTAGACGAAACCGTCCCTGTCGATGGTCACGCCGTGCGTATTCTTCCAGGTGATGGAATCGGGGACCTCTCCCCAGCCGTGATGGCACTCGTACTTGAAGTCCCCTTCTCCGATGACCGGCGGGCGAATGCCGGACTTGTCCTCGGCACCGAGTATGGCCGGTGCGACTCCCGCAGCAAACACGGCCGCTGACGTTCCAAGGAAGCTGCGGCGGGAAACGGAACTGTTTGCAGTTGCGGCCATCGCAGGGTCTCCGGGGTGAGGAATCGTGACAACTGGTGCAGTGTGCGGAGTCCAGGGGTCGTTGTCGAGTTGAACGTGGCCACAGCGGAATCCGGGAGTCTGTTGCCGATACGAGCCGGCTGCTGCGATTGCCCGTCAGAATCGTCAGATCTTCCGACATCGCGTGCAGCTGCGCATCCGTTGCAGCCGATACTCAGACTGGAGCCGTACTGGTCTCATAGGGGGGATACCGATGCTGCGCCCAATGGAATGGTTGCGCGCCCGCAAAAGGCTTGCTTGTGCCGGGGGACTGTCACTGTGCCTGGGGGGGCTGGTGATCTCGGGCTGTGTTCAGCGAGCAACGCCCATCGCGCTGGATGCTCCGCGAATGCCGCAGGTTGCGAAGCAGCCTGCGGAACAGGCCCCGGATCAATCAGCGAACCAGGCCCAGCAGGCAGCGGCAGAGAAGCCGGAGGGGCGTGTTCGCATGTCCCGGCTGGCGGATGCGGCACGTCAGGCTGCTGCTGCTCAGGAGCAGCGCTGGGCACGCCGGTCAGAGCCGCCGCAGGTCACCTCGGATCCGTTCCTCGCAGAGCAGGTTCGCAGCGAAGCAGCCGCGGCTGCCGCGCAGAACGTCGCCGGAGGGGGAATCGCTGTCCAGCGGCCGGAGTCTGCTACACAGAACCCGACTCAATCCGTAGCAATGCCCCGCCCGCAGCCCCATGAGGTTCAGTCCTCGATGGCGGCTCCCCACGTCTCCGGGACAGTTCTCCGGGCTGAAGAGGTCTCTGCGATGGACCCGCATGGCCGTCCGCTGCCTCCGGTGTCGCCCGCGGGGTACCAGGATGCGAACGTCAACAGCCATGTTGAACAACTGGCAGCCGGGGAGATACCGGGGGGGCGTCCCAGGTCTCGACTGGAGCAGTTGCGCGAACAACTCCGGGCGCAGAAGGCTGCGGAGGAGCAACAGTCTCAGTCGGAGGCCCGCTTTGCAATCGTGCCGGATACCGAGCGTGGCCATCTGCTATCGGGCCCGGTCGAACGTCCACTCCCGAACTCGGCGACGCCTGCATTTGTCGACCGGATTCCTGGAGCGGGAATCGTGCCGACGGCGGTGCCGGCTGATCGCAGTCTGACAGCACCTTCTCCCGCCGCCGACGTGGCTCAGTCACGGGAGGATGTCGCACTGCGCGTGCAGGCCCTGCTCGCCGGTGCTGAGTGGCAGGCTGCCCATGGCGATCTGCGACAGGCATACGAAAGTGCGATCCTGGCCAGGCGGCTGGCCGATACCCACAGTCTGTCGTTCGGCCAGGGAGACCGCCGGCCGGAGGACATCGCTCGTGTGGTGTGGGACAAGCTGCACCGGCAGTCGGAGGGGCCGGCACACCAGGAGTCGGCAACTCCAAACCCCCAGTCGACAAGTGCGGCTCCCGCGGCGAGTTCTGCGCCGGCTCAGGAATCGCCGTTCCCGGATGTCCCGGGTTGGAAGCCCGTCCCACAGCCTCGCACTGCCGCGGCAGAATCGACGCTCGATGAGCAGCCACGGATCCAGTCGGCGCAGTCCATCCTGCGGGAGAACGATCGGGAAGGGAGTCACGCGCCGGGGCCGTTGCAGGCTTCGTCAGCGACGCTGGGGGAGGAACGTCCGGTCCTTGAGGTCGCAAGTGGCTCCCCTGGTCTGACTGGCACGGCGACCGCCGATCTCACGACACCGTTCGACGGATCGCTGGGCCGCGGTGACATCATTCCGGCCGGAGCGGTCGACATTCGCGATGCCGTGGAGAGTGTGACCGTCCGTCGGCCAGTGCTGACCGTGCCCGGCATGACGGCTGTCCCGAAGGTGGCCAACCGGAGTGCAGATCTGGTGGGGCCATCGCTGTCGGCGGTCGAGGCGGCGATTCCAGGCAGCGACAGCGGCGTCGCGGTGACAAATTCCATTGATCGATCGCCCGACGTGGAAACGGCAGCGACTGTGACGACCGGCAAGACCGGCTCGCTCTGGGGACTGGCGGGTGTCTTTGTGGGTGTGCTCGCGACGGCGTTTATCTGCAAGAAGCGCTAGGAGAAGGACGACCGAGCCGCCGGAACATCGTCCGGAACGGCGTGATGCCAACGCCGTCCACAGGACGAGCGACTCCTGGCTGTCATGTCCCGTGGCTACCCGACGTCCGGCTCAGCGGCGGTCCATGATGAATTGGCCCTGGTCGTTCTCGGACCAGTAACGTGCTGTGAAGCAGCGATCATTCATTCTCGCGTGACAGGTGAACTCACCGAAGAGCGGCAGGTGGGACCGGCCGTACAGCAGTGTGCTCCCATCGGGAGCGTACCCGGTGACTGTCATCGGAACGGAGTAGACGAACGGCACGACGCCGAAAAACGTGCCACAGAAACGAACCTGGCAGGTCCCGCCGCAATTGCTTCCGACACGGGCCGACAATCGTCCGTGATGCGTCGTGCAGTCGCTTGACCAGGTGCCCTGATAACGCTGTATGCAGGGCCTGCGGCGCGGCCCGGCATATGCATGATCGGTCGCTGCCAGGGTGACCAGAGCGATTGTGATTGCTGAAAGAAAGAGCCGATGCTGCATCTCACTGCCCAACCTGAATCTGAAGGAAACTTCAGCATTCGCATCGGTCGGGATGGCCGGTCCTTTTGAGATTCCGATCGCGGGATCCGGGTGAAGCGGGAATTCCGGAGAGGCGCTGCGGGTTGTAACGGTTGCAGCAGGGACCGGTTCCGTGATCGGTGCGAGACGGTGTGACAGACATGCGTGACGGGAGCGGTCTGCGCACTCAGAGCATCAAACGCAAGACAGCGGTCCTGCAGGGCTCATGGCCGGCGCGAAAGCTCATGGGCGAGAAGCGTTTACTCACACAGGACCCAGGCCCGCATCTGTCGCCAGCAATTGCGGCAGCAAACCTTCGTGTCGATCCAGAGTCGGGAGCAGACATTATCCCCTTCGGGAACGACGGCTTCAGGTGGTTTGATCTCGAACTCGCAGGCAGCGGTGTACACACGATGGAGCGTCACCCCTTCCCGCAGGCTGGAGGGGGACACTTTCGGTGGTCGATTCGCGCGGATCAGATTGATGGCCATCAGGGCGTCGGTTGCGTACTCCGCGCAGTGCAGGCCCTCACACCGTTCTCCCGTGAGGTGATGCCGGATCGCGTAGGGGCGTCCGAGCTGACTGTCGAGATACGCGGTGAGTTCGTGGACCTGGCTTTCCGTCAGGGGGGCACCAGGATTGTGGACCTCGACGATGCCCGGCGTTTGCGACGCCAGGTAGTCTTCGAGAGCGAGCCGGCGAACACCGATGCCATTCGTGCTGTCGTAAACGACGATTCCCTCCGCGTTGGCGTGCACGGCGACAGCGACGTGCGTGTACGGGCTTTGTGTGAAAACCCGCACGGCAAGGCAGTCTCCCTGACTGAAGATCAGGGAGCCGTTTTGCAGCTCGTCTTGGAGAACCTCCGCTGCCTGCCGGGTCGACTCGTAGCAGATCGGTTCCTCAACGGAGCCGCCGGACCCGGTGAGAATGGCAGTCGCCAGAAGCAGAGATTTCATCGAGCGAGCTCCTCGACAGAGTGGCGGCAGGGACCCGGGGGTATTCGCTCGAGGGTACGGAATCTTGAGAAGAAACGACCGCTACCGAGCGATCCCTCGGATTCCGTACTGACCCTGTTGTCCGGTTGAAGGGAGGCGGGCCAGTCGCGGCCACGGCGCAGGGGCATGCCCTCACTGAGCGATCGTGCGACACCCAGTGAGGGCAAGGATGATCCAACGCGTTGCCACTGAACGATTCGGGGTGCGGCGGGGCCGACTCCGGATTGCTTCAGCAGACTCAGTTCCCGCTGGTTGCGGAACCTTCAGCCTGTTCTTCGGCCGGGCCGAGCAACTTGGCCAGCTCCATCCCGAGCGCCGGACCGCGTGCATTGAGATTGATCACCTTGCCTTCCTGGTCGACGAGGATCACCGTGGGGATTCCCGAAATGCCGTAATGACGGGCGATCGGGTTCTCCCAGCCGCGCTCTTCTTCCTTCTCGGGGAACAGGGTCACCCAGGGGATGCCTTCTTCCTTGATGAATTCCGTCAGGTCTTCAGGGCTGTTGTCGAGGCTGATCCCGACGATCTCGAATCCGCGGTCGTGATAGAGTTCGTAGTTCCGCTTGACGTTCGGCAGTTCCGCGATGCAGGGGCCGCACCACGTCGCCCAGAAGTCGACCAGGACTACTTTTCCCTTCCAGTCCTGGATGTCGAACTTCTTGCCCTCGATCGTGGTCCCCTTGATCTCGATCTCATTACCGAGGAGGCCGTAGCGACGGGCGGTACCCCGCATGCGTTCGACCAGTTCGACCAGGCGATCTTCGCTGCGCCCTTCGAGGGTTTTGGCGAACAGTTCCAGTGCCTGAGCGGCTTCTTCGGAGTTCCCTGCGTCAGCGAGAATGTCGGCTGCCTGGTTGGCCATGGCGACGGATTCCCGGGTCAACTCATCGCCCTTGAGTGCCTCGGCGAGCTGGTTGATGAACTCGTCCCGCTCGGCGGCTTCCATTGTGGGCAGCTTGCTGAGCTTCGCAGCGGATTCCATCTGCTGTCCGAGTTGCTTGAGTGCATCGATCTCGGACTTCTTCAGACTGACGACCATATCGTCCATCCGCTTGACGGCGTCTTCCTGGCCCAGCTGACGGAGGACCTGCAACACCTGCATGCGGATCGAGGCGGCCAGAACGGCGGGCTGCTCGTCGATCTTCTCCTTGGCCAGCACCTTGGTCAGGGCTTCGTCCATCTTGTTCAGGTATTTGACCGTCCCTTCCTCGGACTGGTACTCAGCACCTCGCTGCTGGAAATTCTGGACGAGGCCGGTGAGGAACTCGTTCAACTGCTCGGCGTCGCTTCCTTCGGGAACGGCGAAGGGATCTTTGGCTGCGGCTTCGGCAGCAGGCGGTTTCGCGGTATCGTCGGCCCGGGTGGCCGTCGCGGGGATGGTTGCCGCAAACAGTGCGGCTGCAATCCAGAAGTGCTTCAGGTCCATG
>CAZUXX010000020.1:781-7727 GCA_964624215.1 uncultured Planctomycetaceae bacterium | reverse complement strand
GAAAGGAGGGGACAGTGACCCCCGGCCACAGACACCATGACCCCCGGCCACAGACACCATAGCCGCGGCAAATCTGATTGTCCCCGGTGATCGGTCGAAGCACTCGCGGTGCAACGGCTACGGAGAGCACGCATGGAGTTCCCCGCAGCGACATCGTACCATCGTGCCGCGAATGTCCAATACAATACGAGGAATGCGATGGAGTGTGAAACAAATCCGCTGACGGTTCGACAGGGGCTGCCCCGGTTTAGTGAAATCCGGCCGGAGCACGTAGTTCCGGCCGTTCGACAGGCCCTGGCGACTTGCACGGGGATTCTCAAAGAGGTCGAGAAAAATGCCGCGCCGACGTGGGAGGCCGTCGTCGCTCCGCTCGATGAGATCGGCCGCGAGCTCGAGTATGCCTGGCAGCCAGTGACGCATCTGTTTGGTGTCCGGAATTCTCCGGAATTGCGGACCGCCTATGAAGAAGTGCTTCCCGAAGTGGTCGAGTTTTCTTTGCGGTTGCGGCAAAGTGAACCGATTTACAGGGCGTTGAAAGAGCTTCGGGACGGTGAGGGCTGGTCGGCCCTCGACCCGGCTCAGAAGCGGATTATTGAGCAGAAGATCCTGTCGGTGGAACTGGCCGGCATCGGGCTCGACGGAGAGGCGCGGCAACGATTCAACGACATTGCCCGTGAGCTTTCTCAACTGAGCACGACATTCTCGAATCATGTTCTCGATGCCACCAAGGCGTACTCTCTGGACATCACTGACCCGGCCGATGCCGAGGGACTGCCGGAAAGCCTGCGGAGACTCGCCGCTCAGTCGTGGTCGAAAGCTCACCCGGAGGAGCCTGCGGCGAGTGCCGACGCTGGCCCCTGGCGAATCACGCTCGATCAGCCCAGCGTCGGGCCGTTCCTCCAGCACTGTCGAAATCGTCAACTGCGGGAGGACGTCTATCGGGCGTATGTCTCGCGCGCATCGTCGGGAGAGTTTGATAACACCGATCTGTGCCGCCGCATTCTCCAGTTGCGGCGAGAGCAGGCCAAGCTTTTGGGATACGCGAATCATGCGGAGGTGAGCCTGGCAGAGAAGATGGCTCCAGACTCCCAGGCGGTTCTGGATCTGCTGGAACGGTTGCGTGCCGCGGCCTGGTCGTCGGCCGAAGACGACATGCAGGAGATTCACGAGCTGGCCATTGCGAGTGGCCATACGGGAGAGCTGAGACACTGGGACGTTGCGTTCTGGGCCGAGCGGCTGCGTGAGCGCAAGTTCAACTTCACTGAAGAGGATTTGCGTCCGTACTTCGCGCACGAGCGGGTCCTTGAAGGGCTGTTCTCACTGATCGAACGCCTGTTCGGTGTGACGATCGAAGCCGCGGATGAGGAGGCCCCCCGCTGGCATGAGGACGTGCGGTTTTTCAAAGTACGGGACGAGTCCGGGGCCCACATTGCCTCGTTCTACTACGACCCTTATTCGCGGCCGGAAGACAAGCGAGGCGGCGCGTGGATGGACGTCTGCCTGTCGCGCCGCCGTGTCAACGGTGAGTTACAGGTTCCGGTCGCACACCTGTGTTGCAACTGCACACCCCCTTCGGGTGGCAAACCGTCACTGATGACCTTCCGTGAGGTCGAAACGCTGTTCCATGAGTTCGGCCATGGACTGCAGCACATGTTGACGACGGTGGATTACCCGGATGCGGCCGGGATTTCGGGAGTCGAGTGGGACGCGGTCGAATTACCGAGCCAGTTCATGGAGAACTGGTGTTATCACCGCCCCGTTTTGATGGGGATGACGGCTCATTATGAAACGGGGCAGCCGCTTCCCGAGGATCTGTTCGAGAAGCTGTGCAAGGCGCGCACCTTCCGTTCGGGGACCGACTTCCTGCGTCAGGTCACTTTCGGGCTGACCGATATGCTGCTGCACACGGAATTCGATCCCGAAGGCGAGGAGAGCATCTTTGATGTTCAGCGACGGGTGATGGAACGGACGAGCGTGCTGCCGATGTTCGAGGGAGACCGATTCCTGTGTTCCTTCCAGCACATTTTCGCGGGGGGATACGCGGCGGGATACTACAGCTACAAGTGGGCCGAAGTCCTGAGTGCAGATGCCTTCAGTGCGTTTGAAGAGGCGGGTCTCGATGACGACGAGGCCGTCCGTCAGACCGGCCGCCGCTTTCGCGAGACGATCCTCTCTGAAGGAGGGAGCCGCAATCCGATGGAGATCTTCAAGGACTTTCGCGGACGGGAACCTTCTCCGGAGCCCCTGCTGAGGCACAACGGACTGGCTCCCTGACCGCATGCGGACTGCATGCCGAGACCGGCTGTCCCGTGTGAATCGGGAGGCCGGTCTCGAATGTCTGTTGGCTTTGGAGTAGGCTGCCGCCTGCTTCTGGACTGCGACTTCCTTCCCTCCTGGCACTGCGAATCGACGCCCTTGGAACGATCCCTGCTGATGCTCGTTCCAGTGTGGCCGCTGCTGGGAGCGGCTGCACTGTTGCTGGCCGGCACTTGGGGAAGCCCGAGCCGTGGCCGCTCTGTTGCGCTGTTGAGCGGATTACTCTCGCTGGGGTGCCTGCTGGGCGGCTGGTTCCTGCCGGGCACGCCGGCGACGGGAACCGGGGTTACACTTTGGGAGCAAATGTGGATCCCCGGACGCGCCGAGGGAGACCTGCTGCGTGTCCATCTCGCCGCCGACCGGATCGGTCTGTTGCTGCTCACCGGCGTGACGCTGGCCGCGTGTCTGCAGATCGGACTGGTTGCTATCCACGGAGCGGGGACGCCGGCCCATTCGGGTGATGGTGAGCCCTCCGGAGAGACGCAACCTTCTGCGGAGAGGCTGGTACAGGGATTTCAACTGGTTTCGCTGACGCTGGTCCAGTTGACGATTCTGGCTGCCGACTTCGGGACACTCGCGCTCTCCGTGGCGTTGGGTGCCGTTGTCATGCTGATCGCTGCCGGATGGAGTCTTCCGGAATCATCACCGGCGCTGGGATGGCTGCGGATCACCTGGGCCTGCGGATCCATGCTGATTCTGCTGGGACTCTGATGGATGTGGCGCAGCTTCCATACACATGACTTTGCGCGCGTGATGGCCTTGGCGGAGCAGGCCAATGAGAATGAGTCCGGCCGGGCCATGGTGCAGTTGCAGAGGCTGAGCCTCGGGGCCGGATCACTCTGTCTGGCGGGAGTCTTTCCGTTCTTTGCGTGGACGCATCGCCTGACTCGTGCACGGCTGAATCATCTGTTCCTGACGAGCGGTCCTTTGTTCGTCGGCCTGGTGATTCTTTTCCGCACCTGTCAGGTCTTCCCGTCGAGTGGAGCAGGCGCCGGCGGGACGGGTTTGCCGGCTCTGACGGCACTGCTCGCTGCGTTTGTCAGCCTGAAGTCGGAGGAATGGATCAGTCGCGTCGCTGCCTTCGCTGTCGTTCTCTCTTCACTGGCGGTGGCGTGCCTTGCTCACGGTCAGCCGGGTTGTGCCGTGTTGCTGGCCGTTGTGCTTCCTGTCCACGCCATGCTGCTGTTGTCGCAGAGCGCTCGAGCTCGAAATCGAACGATTTCGCTGGCGATTCTGATCGGGATTGCCAGTGGACTGGCGGGACCGGCTGACGCATTCGGTGCCCTCCTGGCGAGCGAAGGCGGGGACCTCGTTGCATCCTCGCTGGTTGCACCGGGTTGTTTTCTCGCCGCGTGGTTTCTGGTGTGTGCGGGACTTTCGGCGTGCGGCTCCGGTGCTGGAGAGTCCGCCAAGGGGAACGCGGGGCTGGAACGGGGCCTGACAATTGCCTGCGGGGTCGTCTTCGTCGCTGCTTTGCTGTTTGTATTCCTGCCTCCTTCGAGGTCACTCGTGGCGGGTGTCAGCGTTGAAGGATTGCCGGGTTACCGCCCGATTGCGTGCCTGGTCCTCGCGGCGGCCGGTCTTGGGGGCTTGTGGACCGGACCGCGATTGCAACGGGTGGATCGCTGGAAGTGGGACTCGCTCGAACGTCTGGCCGAGCGAAGCCTGTATCTTGATGATGTGGCAGCGGCCGTGAGCCGGGTGCGAGTGCAGGTGGGGCAGCGATGGATGGCAACGGAGAAGTTGTTGTCGGCCGTCCGGCGACCGCACGATCCTCCGTTGACGTCACAGGCATTGGGGAGCTGGATTGGACCTTTCGACTCCTTCCGGCCAGCGTTCGCGATGGCTCTTGTGCTGCTGACAGTAGCCGTCGTGTGGTACTCGCTTCATCGGGCCGGAAACACCTGGTAGGCCGTGACAGCACTGCTCACCGTCGTTCCGATTGTGCTGGTCCTGCTTCCACTTCTGGGAGCCGGGCTCACGCTGTGCATGCCGAGTCTCCCGGCGGCGCGTCAACTGGCGCTGTCGAACCTCCTCGTCAGCAGTGTGCTGATGGTGACCGCCGTTGCCGCATATCACCCGGGGTTGCGGGATGAGCAGGGGCGACCTGTGACGGTCCAGATGCGTCGCTCGCTCCCGTGGATCGGGAACCTGATGCGGGAGTCGATGCAGGAGAACCCGGAGGTGCCGCGGTCGGGACCGGTGCTGAACCTGTCGTTCGGCTTTGATGGAGTTTCGATCTGGCTGGCGGGGACGGTGTGTCTGCTCACCCTCAGTGTGCTGCAGACGTGGTGGCCTCGAGTCGACGATCGATTGCACCTCGACCTTGCACTGCTTCTTGCAGCGCAGTCGGCGGCGATGGGGATCTTTACGACCCGAAACGTGATCGTGCTGGTCTTCTGCTCGGGGGCGGTCAGTCTGTGCCTGGCACTGCTGATTGGTCTGGTGGACAGTCAGAATGAGCGACGCACGGCGGGCCTGAGGATCCTGAAAGGACAATGGGCGTCGGACCTGCTGCTGTTGTTCGTCGTGCTCGGGACCTACGCGGTGACAAGCCGCATGTTCAGCTTTGGCGATGCCCCGTTTCAGGTGCCTTCGCTCGACATCGACCGGATGACGATCGGAGTTGGCCGTGAGAGTAAAGTCGAACTGCCGGGGCTGGTCTGGGAGACGATCAAGAGCTGGTTATTCCTCGCTGCCCTGCTGGGGATTGCGATGAAGTGTGCGATGTATCCGTTTCATCGCCGCTGGCTGCTCGTGTGGCGTCACCTCCGCCCGGGAACACAGGAACTTGCCCTGTTGTTGCCCCTGTTGATTGGCGGGTTTCTGGCGCTGCGAGTGGTGTTGCCGCTGTTCCATCCCATGCTGCAGGTCTTTGGCCTGTGGCTGCGGATCTGGCTGATGTGGACCGTTGCCGGGTGCAGCCTGATGTGTTTGTCCGGTCCCCACGAGCCTGATCGAATTGCCTGCTACGCGAGTGCCGGAATGGCACTGGTGCTGCTTGGGTTGCTGTCGACCGTTCCGGAATGCGGACTGTGTGCGACACACCTGCTTCCGCTGGGAACGCTGGGAGTGCTCGTGTTGATCCGCATGCTGCGATCGTCTGAACCGCTGCCGGAGTCCCGTGACCCGTCGGCCCGCATGACCGTCTCTGTGCTGATTGCCGGGGGGATGCTGCCGGCGGGACTCGCTCTGGTGACCGCTCTTGGCGGAGTTCCCGGGCTGAGTCTGCGGGGTCTGCTTCCCGGATTGACGATTCTGCTTTTGGCGTGTCTGTTGTTTGCCATGGCGACGGCCGCGGTGAGTCGTGATACCGCCGCGAGCTGGCGCCCCGGGGCAGTGACGATGCTGCTGGCTGTGCTGATTGCCGTCTGGGGCTGCTCGGTCGCGTCGGTTTCAGAGCGGATGCAGCCAACGATCAGTTTGTGGAGCCGCGGTGCTCTCCCCGACCTGTCTCAGACATCGAGCTCACCTGCTATGGGGAGCGAGGCAGGGCTGGTGACATCGCTCCCGTCGCCCACGCAGGCAAGGGAGGTGTCGCCGTGAATGTCCTCACCCGGCTCCTTTTGGCGCTCGCGCTCGTCGTCAGCGGGCTGGGAATCGTGCTGACGCAGCAGAATCTTTGGATGTTGACTGGTGGCCTGACTGCCTGTTGCCTGAGTTCCCTGTTGACGAGATCGACCCGGGAACCAGTCGCGGGGACACCGGTGCGAGATGAGCCGGCGGTGAGGACTGATCCCTTTCTGATGCCTGCTATCCTGGGGGTTGTTCTCCTCGGGATGGGAATCTGGCTGCTGCAGCGGGAGTTCGGGACTCACGATCTGAAGTCTCTCTCCGGCAACGCGGGCGGTTCGGCGATGGCCGATTCGAAGGTTGTTGCCTCCGATACGACCCTGATTGCCGGTGTAGTCACGGTTGTCGGCCTGTTGGCAGCGGGTGGTTTGCCCCCGTTTCACAGTGGGCTGGGGACTCCGGTTCGCGGAACGGCGTCGCTGCTGGTACGGATCTTTGCGCCGAGGATTGCCGCGAGCGTCCTGCTGGTACGGATCGTAGCTCACCAGCTGGTGGCGATTGATGCTCGTGTAGAACCGGCGCTGCTGGGGCTGGCGTGTGCCGGACTTGCCGTCGTCGGGCTTCAGACCCTCGCCCGGACGGCTGATCTGGCGACGCTCGCCGGGCTCGGCTCGTCGGCATACGTGGCGGCTGCCTGTGTGGCGGTGTGGGAACGTCGTGCGGTGGTCGAGTCGATCGCTCCCCCCCCGTCACCGGATGCAGCCACCATTCTCTGGTTGTGTATCGTTGCCGATCTCTGTTCGTGTCTGGTAGCCGCCCAGGGGCGTGCGGGACCGGCCCGGTTCCCCCGTCTGCCGCTGTTGCTCGGTCAACTAGCGCTGACCAGTCTTCCGCCGTTTCCGACATTCTGGGCCCGTCTGTGGCTGGTGCATGCGATGTTGTTCACGCATCACAAGGAGTCCGAGACAGGCGTTCCCGAGGTGCATCACGGGTTTTTGATTCTCAGCCTGTTGCTGTTGTGGGGGCTCTGGTGCGGAGTCGCGGCGACCGGTCGCAGCCTGATTCTCCCGGATCAGTCACGAGCGCCCGCCGATCCAGCAGGGGCTCGACGTGGATT
>CAZUXX010000020.1:0-771 GCA_964624215.1 uncultured Planctomycetaceae bacterium | reverse complement strand
GGGGGCAAGTTGTGCCCTGCTGGTCGCACTGGCACTTTATCCGCGACCGCTGGTCAACCTGGCGCACCGTCTGGCCGACCTGATTGGCTAGTGGCTGAGGTTGCCGCGAGTGCGAAGGGAGATGTCATCGGCAGCTGGTGATGACATCTCTCAACCCGATCGTTCGCATCGTGCCGGTCGTCTCCTATCATCCCGCGAGAACTCCGACGGGAGCTGAACCCGTTTTCCTTACAACTCGCTTTCTGATCGTCTCATGGCGAAACAGCCGAAAACTGCCATCACACCGACTCGCGAACAGGATTACCCCGAGTGGTACCAGCAGGTGATCAAAGCGGCGGACCTCGCAGAGAATTCCGACGTCCGCGGCTGTATGGTCATCAAGCCGTGGGGATACGCCCTGTGGGAAAACATCCAGCAGGTGCTTGACGGGATGTTCAAGGCGACCGGCCACGAGAATGCGTACTTCCCGCTGTTCATCCCGAAGAGCTTCCTCGAGAAGGAAGCCGAGCATGTCGAAGGCTTCGCGAAGGAGTGCGCGGTTGTGACGCATCACCGGCTCGAGCCCGGCCCGGAGGGGGGACTTGTCCCCGCCGGACCACTTGAGGAACCGCTGATCGTAAGGCCCACGAGCGAAACCATTATCGGCTCGACGTATGCCCGCTGGGTGCAGTCGTGGCGGGATCTGCCGATCAAGATCAATCAGTGGGCAAACGTCGTCCGCTGGGAACTGCGTACGCGGTTGTTCCTGAGAACGGCCGAGTTCCTCTGGCA
>CAZUXX010000019.1:0-14858 GCA_964624215.1 uncultured Planctomycetaceae bacterium | reverse complement strand
CAGCAGTCGCCGCGCGGTCCGTACGTACCAGTCATTCTCGTGCAGCTGGTAGTCTGCCAGTTCTCCCGGGGTTGCCTTCGAAAGATCGACCGGCCGGTGGGGGACGTCGCCATAACTGATGCGGTAAATGCGTCCGTTCGTACGATCCCAGATCTCGGGCTGGACCCGGTGACAGGCATTGGGGTCGTACCAGTCGATGACGTAGACGCTGCCGTCCGGTCCGTATTTCAGGTTGATGCCGCGAAACCAGCGGTCATTCGCAAACAGAAAATCCTGCCCGTGCGAGGCGACGTACCCGCTGCCGGTACGTCTGAGCAGATCATTGTTGATCCGGTTGCCGTGGATGTTGGCCATGAAGATCGTATTGCGAAACGACGTCGGCCAGTTGTCGCCCAGGTAGATCATCGCACCCGCGTGCGCGTGCCCCCCTCCGGCCGCGTGGGTGTCATCGTGATCGACCGCCTCATTACGGCCCCACCAGGCATGGTCACGGATGTTGCCGGCGAAGTGAGCGTGATCGGCAATCGTCTTGATGTCTGCGTACGTGTGTGGGTTGAAGTGCTGTCCCCCCTGGCGCTGATACCGCCCCCCCTGAATCATGTGATACAGGTGCGGGATCACGCAGGCCGTAATAAAGGCCTGCCCATAATCGTCGAAATCAACTCCCCAGGGATTGCTCGTCCCCTCGGCAAAGACCTCGAAGTCATGGCGAATCGGATGGTATCGCCAGACGCAGCAGTTCAGCGGTGTCCGTTCGTCGTCAGGGGTTCCCGGCTTTCCGACACGGGAGTGAGTGAACACCCCCTGGCATCCATAGAGCCACCCGTCAGGCCCCCAGATCAGGGAGTTCAGTGTCTCGTGGGTGTCCTGGTAGCCCCAGCCATCCAGAAGAACGGTTGCTCCGGGGGGGACGTCGGACTTGCGACTCGCTGCCGTGCCCTCCGCTGCATCCTCGGGTGGCCCGTCAGGGACATCATCCCGATCCCGGTCGGGAATAAACATCAGATAAGGAGCCGCTCCGACCCAGACACCGCCAAAACCGACTTCCAGCCCACTCACCAGATTCAGCCCTTCGATGAACACCTTACGGTGTTCGAAGTGGCCATCGAGGTCCTTGTCTTCCAGGATGATGATCCGGTCCTGCCCCTCTCCCTCCGGTGCCCGACGCGGATACGTGTGAGCCTCTGCCACCCACAGGCGACCCCGTTCGTCGATCGTGAAAGCCACCGGCTGGTGCACGAGTGGCTCACCCGCCGCGAGTTGCACGCGAAAGCCTTTCGGGACCGTCATTGCCTTTGCCGCCTTCTCCGGATCGAGTCCGTCATGAGTCGGCAGTCCCGTACTGGTCGGGTGGGCACGATCCCGTTCGTGACGTGGCTGATGCCTTCGCCACTCAAGCTCCGAAACTTCCCGCACCGACTGGATGTGGACGAACGTCCCGCGCTTGTTCCCCACCACGATATCCAGCCGACCGTCCCCGTTGAGATCGACGGCCTTCACCTCCGTCCCCACACCGGAACTGTCATGGATCAGGTACGGAACAAACTCGACCAGATCAGCAGCGCTTTGCTTCGTGTCCTCGTCTGAGGCGACCTCGCCACGCGTCAGGCGGAACCAGTACAGCACCGGAGCCGCATTCGGCTCTGCATCGCCACGCGGGCCGTGTGCCCACCAGCGTTTGCCCGCGACGATATCCAGAAGACCGTCTCCATCGATATCCGCGACGTCCAGTCCGTGCAGCTGGGAGAACACGACTCCATACGGGTTGTCCTCCGGCTTCGAACCCAGGATGTCGTGCTTCCTGAACTCTGTGCCAGCCCCGTCGAGGTTCTCAAACCACGCCAGTCCGTAGCCGTGGGCAGCCAGTGACGTCAGGACGTCATTATCACCGTCGCCATCAATGTCCCAGGCGAACATCTGCGCGCCGCCCGGTCCGCTGAACGGAAACGGGTGCTTCGTCCACTGAGGATCCCCTTCGAGTGATTCCGGCTGCTCCCACCAGCCCGTCTTCTCGAGGAGATCCATCCGGCCATCCCCGTTGACATCTCCGACCCCCAGCCCGTGTGTGAACCGGCCACCCGCAGAGTTGTCCGAGATTCTGCGGAACGTCCAGGGAGCCGTGGGATCGTCGCGAGGAACCTCGGCATATCCGAAGTAGCCACCACTGCTGCAGACGATGTCCCGCCGGCCATCACCCGTGATGTCGACAAAAGTCGGCGACTCGTTATCCACAACATCCAGAACCTTGTGTCGCGGCCAGAGGGTTTCCGCCCCCTGCGGATTCTCGAACCATGAGGCATCCTGCCCCGGAAACCCGTAGACAAGAATGTCTGTCCAGCCATCCCCGTTGAAGTCGTCAGTGAAGGCAAAAAAGTTGTTCGAGTAGCCATGGGGATCGAACGGCTTGGGCTCATAGAACGGGTGTGCCTTCTTGAAGTCCGGGCCTTCATACCAGAACGGACCACTGACCACGTCCATATGGCCGTCCCGGTTGAAGTCACCCGCAGCAGCCCCCTCGCTGAAAAACACATCGCTGAGTTGCTGTGACCGCCACTCAACATGAGTCCGGGGAGCCTCCTGCTGTGCCACTGCTGTCGAGACAGACAGGAGCACGAAAGCCAAAGCCAGCAGAGAACGCGGCATCATGAGCGACCTCACTGGCGCAGATGTGGCAAAGACGGGCGACTACAGCCTATCGCAGCGATATCCAACTCCCAAGCAAGGGAGTGTCCCCCGCTCCGGACTGTCGCGCTGGACGGTGTCTGGCGACTGAGAGGAGCCGGTCACCTCCCGAGACAAACAGCCCGGGCATCGCCTGATTGCTCGTCGGATAACCCATCTTGCCGAACTCGCGCACTCTCTGATACAAGCCGCCAGGTCCATGACGGACCGGGCGGTCTCCCGTGCGCCCCCGCAGTGCGCACCGGCATCCGTAGATCGATTCCACCGACAGTTTCCATGCGGCACGGAGGCCGCCATGAACGAGGTACGCCCCGGTCGATTCCTTCACGGAAGGGCACTGCTGTTCGTCGCGATCAGCCCGTTCTTTGCCGCGATTGTGGCGTCTGTTGCTCCGGTGAACCTGCAGGCAACAGCCCAGCCCGATCGTGAGCCCGAACTGGCTTTCGACCAGTACGGAGTGAGTCTCGGGGAAATTGGTGCGCTCCCCGCAGTCGAGGCTCACTTCACCTTCGTCAACCGCGGTCAGGTACCCGTCACTCTCACGGAGATCGAACCAGGCTGCGGGTGCTTGCGATGGGGCCTCTACCAGGACAAACGCACGTATCAGCCGGGAGAACGGGGACAACTCACCGTCCGGATGCTGACGGCCAATGAATCCGCCGGCCCCCATCATTACGAGATTGCCGTCCAGTCCCGCGGCGAAGAGATCCGCGAAGATCGGTTGAGCTTCCGGGTGATTCTCCCCGAACGCAAACTCACAATCGAGCCGCGCGAGGTCTACTTCTACCAACTCAGCGGCGACCCCGATTCCCGCACAATCTACCTCACCGATCACCGCAGCCGGGATTCCGATGTCCAGGTTTTGGCGGCCCAGTGCTCGTCAGACCAGGTGACCGTCAAGGTCCATCCGCCGGAACGCGACGAACAGGGGCTGCGGCGCATCCCGATCGAACTGTCCGTTCCCGGATCTGTTCGCAGCGGACGCGACACCGGCGTCCTCCGCGTCGAGACGAGTGACCCCGAGTTTCCGGCCGTATTTGTCTCATTGATGGTCCAGGGGCCCGAGCGTGAATATGGCCCGCCGAGCCCGTACCACGGTGAACCTCCGGTCCTGACACTGGTCAACCACGAAACAGCCATGGATTCCGAGCCGGATTCGTCCTCAGACGAAGCTGATTGACATTCGTTCGAAGTCGTTTCTAACGTCGTGTGGCAGGAGTTGCAGCGGGGCTCAACTGAGCACAGCCAGAGGTGTGTTACATCACAGAGGGCATCGAACTGCCGTGGGTCGGGCAGTTCGGAGTTCCGATTCCGCTGCAATTTCCCGGGAAGGAACGATCGCCGCTCCTGACACGGGCCCGGGGCGACGGGAAGCAGGTGCGGACCGTTGGGCTCCCGGAGTCACGTCGAGTTTTCACGTTTCAGTTTCACAGATCGTGTACCGTTCGAGATCATTCCCGCCGCGCATCCGAGACGAGAGGACGCCTCTTCAGGCTCCCGTCGTTGCCGGAAGGGCAGGGGGCAGCCTGCCCGAGCGAGGACGCGTAACAAAGCTCGCGCGGACTCCCGGCATCGCACGCGGGCAGTGTGGCCCGCTCATGAAACTGGCGTGGTGTCTTGTGATTGTCCTCGCGGTCCCCGCGGTGCGTGCCGGCGACACCCCCGGCGTCCGGGAACATCGTGTGCTGCTGGTTCGCTCGGCACGGGGAGAATCAAAAAACCAACGCGAACCCTCACTGGATCAGTGGAAGTTGACCGGCGACGAGCGGAACTGGCGGTACATCGTGCTGCATCATTCCGCGACTGAATCCGGCTCGGTCGAAGGGATCGATCAGGCCCATCGCCGCCGGCGCGACGCCAGTGGCCGCCCCTGGAGAGGCATCGGCTACCATTTCGTGATCGGCAACGGGAACGGGATGAAGGATGGCGAAATCGCCGCAACCTTCCGGTGGGTCGAGCAAACCAACGGGGCTCACGCCGGCGTTGAACTGTTCAATGAACTCGGCGTCGGGATCTGTCTGATCGGGAATTTCGACGAGTCCCCGCCCACGCCGGCTCAGATCCAGGCGACCCGACGACTGATCAGGCAACTCCGCACCCGGTTTGACATCGCCGAGGAACGGATCATGACTCATCGCGATCTCAAACCGACTGCGTGTCCGGGGGCTCGTTTCCCACTGCCCGATCTGGCTCCGCGAGCCGGTCGCATTCAACAGGTCTCAGGAGAACAGCCCGCATCAGAGTCAGAGTCAGATTGACAATCGAAGTCACGACGACATCCCAAACAGAATCAGCCAACGCAGGGAGGCGGAAATGGCTCCATGGATTGGACATGACGGCGTCCACACCCTGCCGTCACGAATGCCGCAGCGCTTCTATCAGCCTCTGACCGACGATCCGGGCCTGTTCGATGACCGCCCGGAGGTCCAGCTCTGGTCACCGATGCCGGGGACCCTTCTCGCGGTCCCCGAACACGTGACCCCCTCGTACGCCTATCCGTTGATCGTCTGGCATCCTGACGAATCGCAGGATGAATTCTCCATCGACAGCTGGATGCAGCGAATCTCCACCCGCAACTATCTGGGCCTCGGCCTGCGACCCGGCGTCCACCAGAGACCTGCTGCGCCCGTCCGCGCTGCCCTGCAATCTCTGTCTTGCCTGCTGCGGTATGTCGCCGGTGTCGTGACGTTTGATCCGCGGAGGGTCTACCTTGCCGGTGTGGGAACCGGTGCCCGAACCGCGATGGAATGGCTGCTGAACCGGCCGCAACAGTTCGCGGGCGTCATCGCGATCGAACCCCGCTCGTCCGCACCCGTCGCGATGCGAATGCCCTCGGCGGCGGGACTGGCCCGCGAACGGGTCCTGTGGATCGAATCGCCCGGCCGGGCATCCGAGGGCGATGAGAGCCTGCGTGTTGCTCTTGCAGCGATCGGCCCGTTGAGAGTTGAAACGGTGTTGGAGACTCCCGACCGGTTTGGTCGATGTATTGACCGGTGGCTCATGCAGGACACGCCACGCGCTGTGCATGCGCACTAGCTTGTGCACGTGCGGACTCCTGCCACTTCGCCACATCCACCGCGATCCCTGTCTTTGACCCAGACTCCGTAACGATGGATCGTTCGGAAGAACTTCAGGGATGGTCCCTGCATCCGGCCGTTCTTTCGCTCCTGTTCCTGCTGGGCCTGGCAGCCACACTCCCGGATCACCTCTTGTTTCATCCCGACGAGCGACACTATGTCGACGGCGGAATGATGATGGTGCAAACCGGAGACTGGCTGACTCCGCGCACCTCGGACGGGGAAGTCCGGCTTCGTAAGCCGATCCTCCCTTACTGGTTCGCTGCCGCCGGAACCGCCCTGTTTGGCGCCTCACCCTGGTCGACGCGCCTGCCGTTTCTGCTCGCCGGATGCGGAATGATCTGGGCCACCTGGGCCGCTGCAAAACAGGCGCACGGCTCAACCCGGGCAGCGACCTTCGCCGCCCTGATTGTCATGTGCCATCCGGCTGTACTCCTCAGTTCCACCCGCTCGCTGCCGGATATCGTCCTCAGTTTCTTCCTGGCAGTGTCGCTCGTCGGCTTTCTGGGGATTCTCTCGCGCTGCCGGGCGGACTGGTCGCTGCTGGCACTGGCCTATGGAGGGGGAGCCTGTGCGATCCTCTCCAAGGGGGCACCGGCCCTCGTCTTCGTCGCCTTTGCAAGTCTCATCATTTTCTGGAAGCGCCGGGTGCTGGTCGAAGGCGCGTGGCAGCGCTTCGCCCTCGCCGCGGGACTGTGCGCCGTCACCAGTTCAAGCTGGTTTGTCGCCATGCACGTGATGCACGGGAGCGTCCTGCAGGAGCAGTTCCTCGCAGATCAGGCGGGAGAAATGCGATTCGCTCCCTCGGCCGCAACAATCGCCAGGCATGCCATCCTCATCGTCCTGGTTTTGCTCGGCAGTTTTGCCGCAACGCTCCTGCCGGCAGGGCAGACCTTTCTGCGACGAGCCCGTGAACTGGTCGCCATTGCCGACCGACCTGCGTATCACCTGCTCCTGGGGTGGACCGTTCTCTTCCTCGCTGCCGCTGCGTGTATCAATCATGTCAGCTTGCGCTACCTCCTCCCCGTTGTCGTTCCCGTATCGATCCTGCTGGGGAATCTGCTCGCCGAACTCGACGGCCCGGCACTCAGGATCGGGGTGCGGCGGATGGCCTGGCTCTCACTGGCCTGTCTCCCTGTCGGGGCGGTCCTCTTCATTGCACTCCATGTGCGAACGCATCCTGTTCAGACCGCCCTGGTCACACTCGCCACGGCGGCCGCCGGATACCGTCTCTGGAGCGAGATGCGGAAGACGTCGACCCTGCGGGCTGCTGTTGTCTCGACAGCGTCCCTTCATCTCGTGCTCGCCATCGTCGCCTTCACCGGGCATAACCTGCTGGGGCGCAGCTTCGGCTACCAGGTTCACGAGGTTCTTCGGGCCCACGGTGCCGCCGACCGTCCGCTCATCCTCATTGGAGAGGCCGCCCACGCCACCCGGGCCAGGGTCTGTTCCGGCGGACTGCTGATGGTCAACCGCCGTCCACGGGCCGAAGCACCGGAACAAGCCGGAACAGCCGCGATCGCCGCCATCGATCCCGACGCCCTTCCGCCAGAATCAGAAGGGGTCCGGCACGTCCATGTCCCCTGCGGATTTGACGGGGTCCGCGTGAGTGAAGCACTTCGCGCCCTGGCCCACGGGGAACTGGACGACTATCTCAGACTCAGGTCTCGCAGCTATACCCTCGCTCTGCCCACGAATCGTCCCGAACAGCACGTGCCGACCGATGTGATCCACGTTGCGGAGGGGGATGCGACGAGCGAAGTCCGTTGACCGCCGTTCCGACGGACCTCATCGTCACGGAAACGCGAGGTTCCGACGAGTTGCCCATCCACCGCCGGTGCAACGCCCCCGCTGGCAAGACAGGGCTTTCCTCCCGGACGCCACCAAACTTGCGGGCTCAGTCTCGTTGCGAATGACCCTGCGAGCTCCGCAGCGTGGAAGAGCCAAAAGTCGGGGACGATGATGTTTCGACGGAGGATGTGCTCCGCGATCGGTCAACCGCCGCAATAATGACCGCGACAGGATCCGAAGCCGGACACGGGGCGGAACACAGGGGAGAATCTCGATGCAGCCATCAGCGGTTTGCCTGGTCAGCGGTGGATTGGACTCGGCAGTGACGCTCGCCATTGCACGCGAGGAAGGCTATCGCCGTTTTGCGATCTCGTTTCAGTACGGTCAGAGGCATCAGGTCGAACTCGACGCCGCCAGGGCAGTGTGCCGTTCGATCGGAGTCGAGCAACATGTCGTCTGTCCGATCGACCTGCGCGTGTTCGGAGGCTCCGCGCTGACCGATGATATCGGCGTGCCCAAAGACCGTCCCGACAGCGAGATCGAGACCGGCGTTCCGATCACTTACGTCCCCGCTCGAAACACGATCTTTCTCTCTCTCGCGCTCGGCTGGGCCGAGGTCCTGGAGGCCTTCGATCTGTTCGTCGGAGTCAATGCCGTCGATTACAGCGGCTATCCCGACTGCCGGCCTGAATTCATCGAGCAGTTTGAGCGCCTGGCGAACCTCGCCACCCGGGCAGGGACCGAAGGCCGCCAGAAGTTTCGCATTCACAGCCCGCTGATCCGACTCAGCAAGGCCGAAATCATCGAGACGGGGACCCGCCTCGGTGTCGACTTTGGCCTGACCCTGAGCTGTTACGATCCACAACAGGGACGCCCCTGTGGCCGGTGTGACTCCTGCCTGCTCCGCGCCCGCGGATTCGAGCAGGCCGGGCTCACCGATCCGGCACTCACGCGCTGAAGCTCAGCCCGTCGTCACACCCCCGGCGTGGACGGAGGACGGCGACTCTCACCGAAATCACTGCGTTCTGGACGGATTGCGTCCGCCCCTCACGTCTCGTCGGCCGCACCCATCCATCCGGCGAGCGACAGATCGTAAGAGAAGATCTCGTCCTCGCGGAAGTAGATCCCGATCTCGCGAGCAGCCGCTTCAGGACCGTCGCTGCCGTGGATCAGGTTCATCTGTCGCGAGCAGCTGAAGTCGCCGCGAATCGTCCCCGGAGCGGCTTCGCAGCCGTTCGTCTTGCCCATCATCCCCCGCATCACCTCGATCGCCTGCTGCCCTTCGACACACAGAGCGACGATCGGTCCGCTGGTGATGAACTGCTCAAGCTGCGGATAGAACGGCTTGTCCACGTGCTCGGCGTAGTGCTTTTTCGAGAGTTCGGGGGTCACCTGAAGCATTTTCAGGCCAACAATCTTGAACCCCTTGCGCTCGATCCGCGACAGCAATTCGCCACACAGCCGCCGCTGCACGGCATCCGGCTTGAAGAGAATCAGAGTCCGTTCAATCGCCATTGTTTTCAGTCAGGTCACAGGTCTGATGGGCTGATTTCCGCGTCGGAATTGGAATTCAACTCCTTCCGGGGGTCAATGCTGGCGACGTCGCGAATACCCCGGGTTTTCCCGTAAATCGGAGACTTTTGACCCGGAGACGGCTCGCGAACGGAAATAGTCCTCTATAGACCAGTCCCGGCTGATGGGTCGAGGGCCTCCACCGGCCTCGGGCACACGCGGACGTCTCCTGTTCACCCCCCGGTCAGGTCACGCGATCCGATCCAGGTCGGGACCTTCGGGTTCTTTGAAAGCACGCGCTCCACTTGGACCGTCCGCTCGTATATTCTTCTGCGCTGCCCCGCGTTTTCGACCCTCCTGATGCGCTCTGCCGGTACGCCGGCCGCACCCCCTATCTGGACCCCTGGCGGCAATGGACGCTCGCTTTATACGCAACTTCTCGATTGTGGCTCACATCGACCACGGCAAGAGCACGCTGGCAGACCAGATGCTCTTGCAGTCTGGCGCCATCACACGACGAGAGTTCAAACAGCAACTCCTCGACGATCTCGACGTCGAACGCGAACGCGGCATCACCGTCAAGGCGCGGGCCGTAGCGATTAACTACCAGTACCAGGGACAGACCTACGAGCTCAACCTGATCGACACCCCCGGACACGTCGACTTCCATTACGAGGTGTCGCGGAGCCTTGCCGCGTGTGAAGGAGCCCTGCTGCTGGTCGATGCCTTTCAGGGGGTGCAGGCCCAGACCGTGGCAAACGCCTACGCTGCGATTGAGGCCAACCTCGAGATCATCCCGGTCGTCAACAAGATTGACCTCCCGGTGACGCGGATCGACGAAGTGCTCGAAGAGGTCGAAAACTTTGTTGGCCTCGATGCAAGCACCGCTGTCAGAGCCAGTGCGAAAACAGGGCAGGGGATCCGGGAGTGCCTCGATGCCATTATCGAACGGATTCCCCACCCGCAGGGAGATCCGCAAGAGCCCCTCAAGGCACTCGTCTTCGACTCCAAGTACGATCACTACCGCGGAGTCATCACGTACGTCCGGATCGTTGACGGCTCTCTGGCAAAGGGCGACCGCATCCGCTTTATGAAGGCCGGGACCACTCACGAGGTCCTCGAACTCGGACAGTTCCGCCCACACATGCAACCGGTGGATCAGCTCGGCGTCGGCCAGGTCGGATACATCGTCACCGGCGAAAAGGTGCTCGGAAACATTCACGTCGGAGACACCGTCACGCTTGCCGCACGACCCGCGGTCAAAGCGCTTCCCGGCTATGCCGAGCCGAAGCAGATGGTCTTCTGCGGCATGTATCCGATCGATGCCACCGACTTCGAACAGCTCCGCGACGAGTTGAGCAAGATGGCACTCAACGACGCCGCGTTCACATTCACCCCGGAGACCAGCGACGCCCTCGGCTTCGGTTTCCGGTGCGGATTCCTCGGAATGCTGCACATGGAGGTCCTCCAGCAGCGCCTCGAGCAGGAAGCCGACGTCGGCCTCCTGCAGACAGCCCCCAACGTTACCTACGAACTCCTCTTGCGCGACGGCTCCGTCCAGCTTCTGGACAATCCTGTCGACGTCCCCGATGCCGGTCAGATCGAGGAATTCCGCGAGCCGATCGCCAAGGTCACCTTCATCCTCCCCTCCGAATCGATGGGAGGCGTGATGCAGCTCTGCGAGGATCGCCGTGGCAATTATGTCAGCACGGAGTACCTCAGCCCGACACGCACCCAGCTGGTCTACGAGCTCCCGCTGGCCGAGATCATTTACGACATGCACGACAAGCTGAAGTCCATCACCCGGGGCTACGGGACGATGGATTACGAGGTCATCGGGTTTCGACCGGCGGACCTCGTCAAGATGGACATCCTCGTCAAAGGAAATCGCGTGGATGCCCTGTCGACCATCGTGCACCGCGATTTCGCCGAGCGGCGGGGCAGGGCACTGGTCAAGAAACTCAAGGAGGAAATCCCCAAGCACCAGTTCGAAGTGCCGCTCCAGGCAGCGATTGGCTCCCGGGTGATCGCCCGCGAGACCATCTCCGCCCTCCGCAAGAATGTCACGGCCAAGTGCTACGGCGGCGATATCACCCGCAAACGCAAGCTGCTGCAAAAACAGAAGGAAGGCAAAAAGCGGATGAAGCAGTTCGGCCAGGTCGAAATCCCGCAGAAGGCCTTTCTCAGCGTTCTCGACGCCGGCAAGGGGGAGTAATACCCGGCCTCAACCGACTCAGGGGGCGTGACCGGTCTCCGGCGGGCCGGTGGCGCGTCTCTTCGGCCTGAAGCCAAACGCGCGTGCACCACCGGCCGTTCACCCTCCACACAGAAAGCGGCCCCCTAGTTGACGCCGTACTCACGCGCAGCATACGTTGACAGCGTCTTGCACGCCGATTCCGGCGCTGCTCCGTGCACATCTTTCTCGCGACCTTGCCATGCACCACGCACGCTGTCGAGTGATTGCCAAGCTGGCACTGCTTGCCGCTATCGTGGCTCCCGCCACCTCGCGGGCCGACGATGAAACGTTCGAAGCCACGATCGAGACGGCACCGATCATCGTTCGTCCAGTCGCCTCGTACGAGGTCCCGCTGAAACTGCACTCAGCCCGACAGACCACACTCGTCGCCCTCGCTGATGGAACAGTCCAGCTGATCCGGGGCAGGGAAGGAGAGCTCGCCCAGGCGCAGACCGAAGTCGTTCGCCTCAACTCCCAACTGCAGCAACTGGAGATGGAACGCGCCCGGGCGGCGTACGAGCTTGCTCAGCAGTTACTGAACATGGGCGAAGCCGCTGGACAGAAGAAAGTCGCGAAGAAGGATCTGGAAATTGCCCAGCTACGGCTCGACATGACTTCGACCAGGATGCCCTTCGACGCTCACGTGCTGCACGTGCATGTCGTTGAAGGACAATACGTTCGCAAGGGGGATCCGCTGCTGACGATCGCCGATCAGACGCGACTGGTCGTCCAGGTACCGATCGAACGCCAGAGCGTTCAGGTGGGAGACTCACTGGAACTGAAGATCGAATCGCAATCCGCGACCGGCAAGGTGACCAACATCGTTCCCCTCCCTGAGAAGTTTGACCCGCTGCGGCCGCTGTTTGCATCCGTCGCGGCGGCAACTGTCGAGTTTGAAAATGCCCAGGGCCGCTATCAGATCGGGCAGACAGTCCACTCGCCAATGATTCCCCGGCACCCGGTGACGGAAGTCCCCACGCGGGCCATCGCCAACTCCGACGGCGGCGAGACCGAGCGCAAGGTCCAGGTCATACGTGACGGGCTGGTTCGTGATGTCCCGGTCCGGCGTCTCGGGCAGGCTGGCGAAGAGTACGTCTGGGTCAGTGGTCGTTTTGCTCCCGAAGATCGTCTGATCCTGTCGAGCACGCCCGAACTCGTCGACGGGATGCCTGTGACTCCAGCCGGCATCCAAGCCGCCTCCCCGCGGTCTCCCACCCCCACGGCCACACCGCCGGGGGCCCCCGGGGCTCCGGTCCCGGTCCCGCCGATGGCTCCCCCCACTGCTCCCCGGGCTCCAGGGACGAGCGGGCAATAGCGACGGCCACAGGGACTTGTGGCATCGTGACTGACGTCACCGCAATCCACTATAATTGCAGAACACCGACCGCCACGACGCACCATCCTCACCAAGAGGGAAGGGGGCTTTTGTGTCAGAGACGACCGTTCTCGACGATTACGAACTCCTCAGCTGTATCGCCACCGGGAACACGACTCAGGTCTGGGAAGTCAAGCATCGTGGTTCGCAGCAGTCGCTCGCCATGAAGTTGCTCCTGCCGGAGGCCTTCTCCGATCCCGAGCAACGGAACGCGCTGAAGCACGAAGCCAAGGTCGGGCAGAGCTTCCAGCACCCGAATCTGATTCGCATTCTCGATGTCGTCGTCACCCGCGATTACGGCTACTTCCTCATGGAGCTGTTTCGCTCTGCGAGTCTCAAACAGATGCTCCGCAGCGAGCGACCGGTCGCTCAGGGCCGGTTAAAGAAAATGATGGAGGGGGTCTGCCAGGCGCTCGCGCACATGCACGAGAAGGGCTGGATCCACAAGGACGTCAAGCCCGACAACATCCTGCTCACCCGCGCCGGCGACGTCCGCGTGATCGACTTCAATCTGGCGAGCAGACCGGCCGGAGCACTCACCAAGCTCATGGGAGGCTCGAAGCGGCAGACGATCCAGGGAACCAGGACCTATATCGCCCCCGAACTGGTTCGCCGCAAGCCTCTCACGGTGTCCGCCGATATCTACAGCCTCGGAGTGACGATGTACGAGGTCCTCACGGGATGTCCCCCGTTCATCAGCGGCAACCCCAACGAACTGTTGATGTCGCACGTGCGCGACATTCCCGACAAACCCTCAAGCTACAACCCCAACGTCGCTCCCGAAGCCGATGCTTTTGCCATGCGGCTGCTTGCCAAAAAGCCCGAGGATCGCCCGGCAAGCATGCAGGAAGTCTTTTCCGAAGTCCGCTCACTGAAGTTCTTTCTCGAAGACCCCGAAGAGTATGCGGCCCGCAAGGCGAAGGAAGCCGACGACACCTATCAGGATTCTGTCGCCGCCCGGCTCGACAGCCGCACCGATGACCAGCGCGACCGGAGCCAGGACAAGCCACAAACCGCCGCCAGCGCAAAACCAAAGAAGCCAGCGCCGAAGCCGGCTCCCGCTCCGCAGCCACCCACAGCACAGCCGCCGGTCCCGCAGCACCAGCAGATGCCACCGGGGTACGGTCAGCCACCTCCCGGCTATCCGCCTCAGGGATACCCGCCCGGTTATCCACCTCCCATGCCCTATTACCCCGGGATGCCCCCACAGGGACAGCCTGTGCCCGGAGCCCCGCAGGGCTGGCCACAGGGCTATCCTCTCCCGGGACACGGGATGCCGCCGGGCTACCCTCCTCAGCCCGGCCAGCCGGGGCATATGCCTCCAGTCTCTCCTGGCGGGGCAGGGGCTCCGCAGTCTCCTCCCGGGGGAGCTCCGCCCCACGGACAGCCACCACCGGTGGCCCCGCCCTTCGGCGGCGCGCCGGTTCCTCCCCGGCAGGAGCAGCCCGCTCCCTCACCCCAACCGGCGGCTCCACCGCAACAGACTCCCCAGTCCGATGATGACGAAGAAGAACTGCCATTCATGACTGACCTTCCGGACGTCGTCTGACATGACGGAAGTCTTCCCACACAATCCGATCACGGTCCTCACCGGCAGGTCGCATCCACTGGCCCGAGAATGGATTCGTACTCGCGTTGAGTACGGACATCGTTGAACCAGTCCTGCCCGATCCACCCTCTCCCTCCCCTGACAGCGTCCCTCATGTCCACTCTGCTGCGCCCCCTCCCCTTCGAGAGGCCGATCTACGAACTCGAACGCCAGCTCGAGCAACTCGAGCAGCAGCCGAATCCAACTCCCAATACCAAAGACGCGATTCGCGCGATGAGGAACGAGATCAACCGCATGAAGCGGGAGATCTTTTCCAATCTCTCGCCGTGGGACGTGGTGCAGATCGCCCGCCACGAAGCCCGTCCGCAAACGCTCGACTACCTCGAACTCGTCTTCGACGAATTCGTCGAGCTGCATGGGGATCGTGCGTTCGGCGACGACCATGCCATCCTCTCGGGGTTCGCCAAGCTCGACGACCACAAGGTGATGTTCATCGGGCATCAGAAAGGTCGCAATCTCGAAGAGCGGCAGCGGCACAACTTCGGTATGGCCCATCCGGAAGGCTACCGTAAGGCTTTGTTGCGGATGGAGATGGCCGCGAAGTTCAAACTCCCGGTCGTCTCATTCATCGATACC
>CAZUXX010000018.1:14210-14934 GCA_964624215.1 uncultured Planctomycetaceae bacterium | reverse complement strand
TCGGCCGGGGGAGAGGCAGGCCAGCCAACGAGGGTTGGCGTGGGCAGGGGTGGCGGACGGAATCGGTCGTGAGGTCGATGTGGCCCGGTACGGGGCTATGAAACTGCGAAGGGCATGGTGTATAGTTCGACTCTCGACTGGTCGTCGCCGGAGAACCGCGTGCGGGTCTTTCCGGGGTGGTGGCTGCGAGTCGGGGTGTTTGGCTGTCGTCTTCAGGTTTGCCGTGGGGGCAGGCCGCGACTTCCAGTATTACACGTTCACGTTAACACGTTGGCTCCGGTGGCAGGTGACGTTGCCGGTCTCGCGGAGTCGGTGGCAATCCAGGACCCCTTTTTTCATGGTTGATCGTAATCTTATTCGCGAGTTCCAGGTTGATGATGAGGCGCTCGATGCTGCTTTGAGCGAAGCCCTGGGACCCGAGGTCCACGGCGAGATGGACCGCATCTACGACCAGACGGCAGCCAACTTCGACACGAACCAGATTGTCGACGGCCGGGTCATCGGGCTGACCGATGACGATGTCATGGTGGACATCGGCTACAAGAGCGAAGGGATGGTGCCCCGGAATGAGTGGACCGAGGAGGAAGGCGTCCCCCAGGTGGGGGATATTGTTGAGGTCCTGCTGGAAGATATCGAGGACGAGTTCGGTCTGATTCTGCTGTCGCGGCGGAAGGCGATCCGCCAGCGGGCCGCTCTCCATCAATTCCGGTGCGTTGTCCATTGC
>CAZUXX010000018.1:12543-14200 GCA_964624215.1 uncultured Planctomycetaceae bacterium | reverse complement strand
GCAGGCGATCCGCCAGCGGGCCTGGGACAAGCTGATGAGCGACGCTGGCGAAGGCAGCGTCGTGGAAGGCCAGGTGATCCGGAAGATCAAGGGGGGACTGCTGGTCAACCTGGATGGTGGTGGGGACGCGGCCGACGGGGTCAACGTGTTTCTGCCGGCCAGCCAGGTGGACATTCGTCGCCCGCCCGATATTGGCGAGTACATCGGTAAGACGATCCGCTGCGTGATTCTGAAGATCGATGATTCGAGAAAGAACATTGTCGTTTCGCGGCGGAAGCTGATCGAGGACGAACGTGCGGAACTGAAGCGGCAGCTGATGGCCGAGATTGCGGAAGGCCAGATTCGCAAGGGGGTGGTCAAGAATATCGCCGACTTCGGTGCGTTCGTGGACCTTGGCGGTATCGATGGTCTGCTGCACATCACCGACATGAGCTGGGGCCGGATCAGCCATCCGACGGAGATGGTTTCGATCGACGACGAGATCGAGGTGATGATCCTCAATGTCGATCGGGAGAAGGAAAAGATCGCCCTGGGGCTGAAGCAGAAGGAACCGAGCCCGTGGGACGACATCGAGACGAAGTACCCGGTTGGTTCGCGGGTAACTGGCGAAGTGGTCAACATTATGACCTACGGGGCCTTCGTGAAGCTGGAAGACGGGATTGAAGGTCTGGTGCACATCTCGGAGATGTCGTGGACCCGCCGCCTGCAGCATCCTTCGGAGATGGTGAACGTCGGGGACCAGGTCGAAGTGGTGGTGCTGGGCATCAACACCGACAAGCAGGAGATTTCGCTGGGAATGAAGCAGACCCAGCCGAACCCGTGGGACGACGTTGCCGTCAAGTATCCGGTGGGTGCGAAGGTCAAGGGGACTGTGCGGAACCTGACCAACTACGGTGCATTCATCGAGCTGGAAGAGGGAGTGGACGGGCTGTTGCACGTCAGCGACATGAGCTGGACGCGCAAGATTTCCCATGCGAGCGAAATGCTCAACAAGGGGGACGAGGTCGAGTGCACCGTCATCTCGGTCGACGAGAACCGCAAGCGGATTGCCCTGGGTCTGAAGCAGCTTGATGAGGATCCGTGGGAAACCACGATTCCGCAGAAGTACCATCCGGGTGCGATCGTCAAGGGACAGGTCACGAAGATCACCAACTTTGGTGTGTTCGTTCAGCTCGAAGACGAACTCGAAGGTCTGCTGCACATTTCCGAACTGGCCAGCCACAAGGTGGATGACCCCGAGCAGGAAGTGCAGGTGGGCCAGGAGGTGGAGGTACGGGTGCTGCGGGTCGATACGGTCGATCGGAAGATCGGTCTGTCGCGCAAGCTCGAAGGCGAAATCGAACCGGAGCTGACCGAGTCGAGCGAAACGGGTTCGCAGACGACCCTCAAGGGAGGGATGGGCGACTCCAGTGGTCCTCTGTTCTCGATGGGTGGCACCACCTCGGAATCTGACGAGAACGAGTGAGACCTGCCGGTCTGACTTGAACGCGATTTGCGGCCCCGCCGGTTCTTCTGGCGGGGCCGCTTTCTGTTTGTCGGCCGCCAGTTCGGGGGAGCATTCGAGACGGTGTGCAGGGTAAGGAGAGGCCGTGCGTGTGAGGGATACGCTGCCTTTTGAAGGAGTCGGTCAGCCGGGTGAGGCGACCGGGTAGATGGC
>CAZUXX010000018.1:0-12533 GCA_964624215.1 uncultured Planctomycetaceae bacterium | reverse complement strand
TAGATGGCGTCGTTTCCACTGGAGCCGGAATCGGAGTCGTCTTCGGCGGGTACGGATGCGGCGTCGCTCATGCGCTGCAGGCAGACAACGCAGATGTCATCCTTCTGTTCGGCCCCGTTGGTGAAGGAATCGAGTTCGGAGGCGAGGCTGCGGACGAAGTCCCGGGGGGAAAAGCCTTTCTCGTGGAACAGGGATGCCAGCCTGTCGTGTCGAAACCGTTCGCCACTGCGCGACTGAGTGTCGGTGACCCCATCGGTGATGACGAGGACGGAATCGCCCGGGTCGAGCATGATGCTGGTTTCGTGGTAATCGGAGTCGGGCTGGATGCCGAGGGGGAAGCCGCTGGCGTGCTCGCCGATCAGCTGAGTTGTTCCGTCGGAGGCTTTCCGCAGGAGGGGATGCGGATGTCCGGCATTGAGGATGGTCAGGCGGTGTTCCCAGGGATCGAGGATCAGGATGAGGAGGGTGACCATCAACTCGCCGTTGGTCATGGCGTACTGGTTGAGTCTCTGGAGAGCGCCGTGAATGGTGGGGGCGACTTCGAGCACATGGCGGACTTCGGTGGAGAGCTGGGCGACGGTGAGAGCGGCGGCGAGCCCCTTGCCGCAGACGTCGGCAACGACGACAACCAGTCGCCCGTCGGAGAGTGTGAGGTAGGTGAAGTAGTCTCCTCCGACCGCCCCTGCCGGCTGGTAGCGATCGCTGAAGGCGTATCCGGCCACCTGCGGGCAGCGGCGCGGGAGCATCTTCTTCTGGATCCGCCTGGCGTGCCTGAGTTCGTCGTGGCGACGATGCAACTCGACTTCGGACTGATGAGCGCGCGTGTATTCGATGGCCTGTCCGGCGACGGTGCTGATGCAGAAGAGCAGCTGAAGATCGTCGGATGTAAACCGCGCGAGGGGGTCATCGGTTTCGAGATGGACGACGCCGAGGCCGCACTGTGAGGGGCCGACGATCGGTGCGCACATGATCGAGCGAAACTCGAAAGAGATGTCGGACTCGTCTCCCTCGACGGCGACGATCCCTTCACGGCGGTTGAGCGACTGGCGGGCGAGGTCGTTATCGACCGGCACCTGCAACCGAGGGTGACTGTCGTCGTCGCGTCCCCGTCGGGAGGCGACGGGAATCAGTCGCCCGACCGTGTCCAGAAGCAGCACGTCCCCGTTGGAGGTCTGCGGAAAGAACTGAAACAGGGAGTCGAGCACCTTCGGGAGGATCGAGTCGAGATCGAGAGTCGATCCCAGTTGCCGGACGACGTCGAAGATGACATGCACCTGCCGGGCAGCGGCCCGGTTGGTGGCGAGGGCGTCGTCACCGGAGGGTTTGAAGCGACCGGTGGGGACCGCAATTCGACCGGAATCGGTGAGCACTTCGGGATCGGTCGTCGATTGGGAGGTGGCCCGGACGTTGGCGTCGGCCGAGGCTTCGAAGACGGAGACGACTTCGTAGATGTTGATGCGGTCGCCGGACTTGAGGAGAGCAGGGCGGCTGACGCGGCGTCCGTTGACGAACGTCCCGTTCACGCTGTTGAGGTCTTCGATGAAGTATTGCCCGCCACGGGAGAAGATGCGGGCGTGCTGTCTCGAAACCGTCGAGTGCGAGAGGACGAGGTCACAGACTCCGTCGCGACCGATGACGATCGGACGGTTCCCGAGGAGCGGGAAGCGGGTCCCTGCCGAGGGGCCAGTGAGGATCGTCAGCGTCGCCATACATGCCACATGAGGATTGTTTGTGGCGGCGACGACCAATGGCCTCATCAACCACTGCGTAACGTCGCCAGAGACGCTCTTGTGTCTGTCCAATCGGACGTTCGTCAGGTTGATCCTGCGAGGCAGCCTCCGTGCAGCTTGACTTTATTCTACGGCCGGTTGGTGATGACCGGTATCAGTGTTTTTTCAAGAGATGACGGGGGGCCGTTGTCAGCTGCAGGCGGGAGTTTTCACTTGGCGCACGAGTTCGTCGGGATCCTGCAGTGGAGCCAGACAGCTGCCCCGCTGACAGGGAAAGATCTGTGGCTTTTCGGTGCGGGGGAGTGAGGCAAAGCGTTCGTCGAGTCCGGCCGGGATCGAGCCTGAGGGAGACTTTCGGAGCAGCAGCGTGTTAGGAAGGAAGTGCCTGGCGAGTGTGCCGAGGAGCTGGTCTCCGGCGTCGCGATTGTCGCCGTCGACGAGCAGGAGTTCGAAGGTGGGTCCGACGAAGAGGTCGGTCGCGATCAGGGCCTGAGCGGCGGCGCGTGGATGTTCGGAGAGAAGCCCGGACATGGCACGGAGGGTTTCGAAGCCGGCCTGTTCGAGGTCGGTCCGTCCGGAGAGGCGTCCGAGTTTCAAGAGGGCTGTTGCCGCCATGCTGTTCCCGGAGGGGGTTGCGCTGTCCTGGACATCTTTGGGGCGGGTGAGCAGGGACTCGTGATCGTCGGCGGTGTAGTAGAAGCCTCCGGAGGGATCGGAGAAGTGGGCGATCATCTCGTCGGCCAGTCGGACCGCCTGGTCGAGGTGCGCCGGTTCGAAGGTGGCCTGATACAGCTCGACGAGTCCATCGATCAGGCAGGCGTAGTCGTCGAGGTAGGCTGCGAACCGTGCCTGACCATCCTTGAAGCTGTGGAGCAACCGGCCATCGTCGCTGCGGACCTGACTGAGAAGGAAGTCGGCGGCGGTTCTGGCGGCCGCGAGATAACGGGGTTCGCCGAGGATGCGTCCGGCCATGGCCATGGCGGTGATCATCAGGCCATTCCAGCCGGTGAGCACTTTTTCGTCGCGGGCGGGGGCGACGCGATGGAGTGTGTCGCGGAGCGATTGGACGGTGATGCCGAGCATCCGGGCAGTCTGCTGGTCGGTTCGCGGTCGATTAAGGATCGTCCGGCCTTCCCAGTTCCCGCGGGGGGAGACGTCGTAGGCATCGTTGAAGATGTGCCCCTCCTCTGAGCCGAGGATGTCCAGGATTTCCTCTTCTGTCCAGACGAAGAACTTGCCTTCGACGCCTTCGCTGTCGGCATCCTGGGTGCTGTAAAAGCCTCCGTAGGGCTGGGTCATTTCGCGGAGGACGTAGTCGAGTGTCTCGCGGACAACGCGTTCGTAGTCGACGGTGTCGGCGGGAGATTCGTGTCCGATCTGCCAGGCTTCGAGGTATGCCGGGACCAGCAGGGCATTGTCGTAGAGCATCTTCTCGAAGTGAGGGACGAGCCACTGCTCGTCTGTGGAGTAGCGATGGAAACCTCCCCCGAGATGATCGTAGATCCCACCGGCGGCCATACGGTCGAGAGTGAGGCGTGCGATGTCGAGGGCTTCGTTTTCTCCGAACCGCTGCCAGCAACGGAGCAACAGGCGGAGGTCCATGGGATGGGGGAACTTGGGGGCCGAGCCGAATCCGCCGCGACTGCGGTCGGCGCTGGCGAGCAGTTGCTGCATCGCCCGCCGGAGAAGATCGGTGGAGAGTTCCTGCTGTTCGTAGACGGGGCTGCAGACGCGGTGCATGGCGGCAACGAGGCGTCCGGTACTGGAGGAGATCTCGTCGCGGCGCTGAGTCCAGATTTCGTTGAGTTTCTGGAGGATGTCGAGGAAACCGGGCATGCCCATCCGGGAGGTTGGGGGCCAGTAGGTTCCTCCGTAGAACGGCTCCTTGTCGGGAGTCATGAAGACGGACATGGGCCAGCCGCCGCGGTGAGTCATCAACTGGACAGCGGCCAGGTAGATCTGGTCGCCATCGGGCCGTTCGGCGCGGTCGACCTTGACGGAGATGTCGTGCTCGTAGAGGTAGTGAGCGAGCGTCTCGTTTTCGAAGCTCTCGCGCTCCATCACGTGGCACCAGTGGCAGGCACTGTAGCCGACCGAGAGGAAGACCGGCCGGTCGAGTTCGCGAGCCTTCTGGAAGGCCTCGTCGCCCCAGGGATACCAGTCGACCGGGTTGCGGGCGTGCTGCAAGAGATAGGGGCTGGTTTCGTCGATCAGCCGGTTCGGTTTGCGGTTGTGAGTCCGTGCGGGGTCCATTGTGAATCCATTGCTGGCAGCGGAACGAGTTCCGGAATGTTGGACGAGGAATGAGAAGCGGTCGGTGATGCTTACACCGCCTGATTTGCCGGTGAAGTCTGCTCGTGTGTTTGCCGGATGCAAGGAGCGAACGACGCTGTCGTTCCGCCTTCGCGGCGGGTGACGTGTGCGTGCGTGGTCCCTTGTCCCAGCGTGGCACAGGATCGGCGGGACGCAATCCCCCCGCCCGGTCTTTCAGACAGTGGGGCGGATACGGATGCCTTCGCGGATGATGGCGAGCACACGGTTGCGCTCTTCTCCCTGAAGCATCATCCGCGGCGGACGAACGCGCTCGCTGCCGTAGCCGCATTCGGCCACTGCGAGTTTGATGTACTGCACCAGTTTGACGTGGGTATCGAGGTGCAGGAGCGGAGTGTACCAGCGGTAGATGCGGAGGGCTTCGTCCCAGCGGCCGGCAGAGATGAGCTCCCAGAGGATGCGGTTCTCGTGGGGAAAGGCGTTGACGAGACCGGAGATCCAGCCGTCGCATCCGAGCAGTGCGGATTCCAGGACGAGGTCGTCGACCTCGCTGAAGATGCGGTAGCGGTCCCCGGTGAGGATTCTGAGATCGGTGATGCGTCGCGTGTCGTCGGAGGACTCCTTGATGGCGACAAACTTCGGCTCGTCGGCAAGTTCGACAAAGACCTCGGGGGGGAGGTCGACGGCGTAGCTGACCGGATTGTTGTAGCACATGATCGGCAGGCCACTGGCCCGTGCGACGGTACGGAAGTGGGCGATCGTTTCGCGGGTGTCGGACTTGTAGACCATGGCGGGGAGGAGCATCAGCCCGTCGCATCCGAGTTGTTCGGCGTCAGCGGCAAAGCGGCAGGCCATCGCGGTCGAGCATTCGGCGACGCCGGTGAGGACGGGGATCCGCCCGTCGACGTGTTCGACAGTGCGCTGGAGCAGTTCCCGCTTCTCCGCAGGTTCGAGGGAGCAGTTCTCGCCGACGGTGCCGAGCATGATGAGCCCGTGAATACCGGCGGTGATCATGGCCTCGACGTGTGCGAGTGTGGCCTCGATGTCGACGGAGTCGTCATCGTGAAAGTGCGTGATGGCAGCGGGGAAGACACCACTCCAGGAGCATTGCATCGGAGGACTCCGGACGAACGTGGATGCTGGACAGGATCATTGTGGTGGAGGAGGCAGGCTTTATGGAATGCAGAGGGGCGGGATGCCACCGGTGGCAGGAGGCCTCCGCAGGATGGGCTGCCGAATCGGGCAATCGAGGTGTGCTCTTTGCGTGCGGGCTATTTCCTTTTTCTGGTCATCACGGTGCTGCTGATCGGGCCCCTGCGCGCAACGGGGTGAGTGAAGGTTGAGCAGTGTTGACTGCTGCGAAGGTTGATGCCGGGGGCAACTCCGGCACGTGCCGACGGCTGCTAGGAGGAGGGTCACAACCTCCTCTTAATGAGATGCATCGACTTTCAGCCCAAGGCACGCGTTTGTGACGCGGAAGCTGCACGTGGTG
The DNA here is from genome assembly GCA_964624215.1 of uncultured Planctomycetaceae bacterium. Taxonomy (GTDB): domain Bacteria; phylum Planctomycetota; class Planctomycetia; order Planctomycetales; family Planctomycetaceae; genus CAZUXX01. The sequence goes on along the minus strand of CAZUXX010000018.1, from coordinate 7,040 downwards.
GAAGATGCTGTTCAAAGCGTCGGACCGGCCGGTCCATTCTTTTGAACTTTGCGAATGCGGAGTCGAGAGTTGAGAGTCAGTTGAACAACGACGGTTGATCGAGGGGTCGACAAAGACGGGTGACGGCGGGGATGCCGGGTGAGAGGAGCGCGCGTTGCGGTGCGCGGCGGGCGCTGCGCGCTGGCACGACAGGCGTGTGCTCCGGGGAAGCGGGTGCTCCGGGGGAGGGCGTGGGCCTCACTGCGGCTTGCAGGTGGGATCGTCGTCGCAGCCGGCGAATGTGGAGGGCTCCAACTGCAGCGTGAGGTGATGGACGTCGAACTGTTCGCGGAGGCGATCGCGGAGGCGTGCGAGGTCTGATTCGTAGACGGCGTCGCGTTGGAGGACCACGTGGGCCGAGATCGACTTGAGCGAGGTGGAGATGCTCCAGACATGCAGGCAATGGACGGCCTGCACGCCACTCTCGGCGAGCAAGGTGGCACGGACCTCGTCGACACTGATGCCGTGAGGTGAGTTCTCCATCAGGACGGCCGTGGCGTCGGACAACAGTCTGACGGCGGAGACGGTGACGAGCAGGGCGATGAAAAGAGACACGGCGGCGTCGGCCCAGAGCCATCCGATCGAGACCATTCCGGCGGCAAGAAGGACTCCGACGCTACCGAGCGTGTCTCCCAGCACGTGCAGCCAGGCACCGCGGATGTTGAGATTTTCGCGATCTCCGCCGTGGAGGACCATCAGCATGAGCAGGTTGACGACGAGGCCTCCGGCGGCGATCCAGGCCATCAGGGCGGGTTGAAGCGGAAGCGGATCCGACCAGCGGTGCCATGCTTCCCAGGCGATGCCGATGGCGACTGCGACGAGCGTCGCGCCATTGATGGCGGCGGCCAGGATTTCGGCGCGGAGGTAGCCGAACGTCTGCTGAGAGGTTCCCGGGCGGGTGGCGATCCAGGCGGCGAACAGACTGAGGGCGAGACTGCCTGCGTCGGAGAGCATATGACCGGCATCGGCAAGAAGAGCGAGTGAGCCACTGATCCACCCGCCGATGACCTCGGCGAGCATGTAGGAAACGGCCAGGATCAGCGCGATGACGAGCCTCCGCCGATCCGCGGACGAGGAGTGCGCGTGGTGGTGATGATGGTGCGCGTCGTGGCTGTGCGAGTGACCCATGTCCGTGATTCTGAGGAACAGAGAAAGCAAAGTCGCGGACGGGGGGTGCCGCCTTTCCGAGTCGCCCGGACCTCCGGATGGCAGCGGTGGAGTTATGCCGCGAAGAGTTCCGGGTTGGCTTTTGTCGCGGCTGTTGCCGGGACGGGTTGGGCCTGCACCATTTCACGGAGGCCGCGCAACATCGCGGGGACATTGATCAACGTCATGAGCAAGGCCCAGATCAGCAGAGCCATCAGAACGTGGATGGAGTCGGTGTGCCGGCGGGCGAGTTCCTCCATGGTGAAGACGGGGTTCGGCAGGTAGCCGAGGTGATAATCGGTGTAGCGGTAGTAATCGACGAACAGCAGCTGAAACATCGGGAGGATCATTGAGACGGCCATGACGAGCAACGAGATCACGCGGGTATGGATCACGTTGACCGTGTCGGAGAGTGAGAACATCCAGCGGGCCACCATGGCGGCCATGTTGGCGTAAATGATGAAGTAGAGTGCCACCCCCGTGCTGACATTGTAGATCTCGCCGGCGATCATGCGTGTGGGGGGGAAGAGTCTGAGTCCGATCAGGACGAAGCCCCACAACAGGCTGCCCACCAGGATCGACAGTACCAGCCCGCGACTTCCCCCGGGGTACAGTGGAGCGAGGAGGAGCCGGAGCGGGGCCGAGCGGGGGAGTGTGCGGATGATGCGGTGCGACAGGAAATCGCGTTCGGTGACAAAGAACCAGGCGGCGATGCTCCAGTGGAGCGTCGAGAGAATCAGGCCGAGGCCGTAGAGCTCGCCGTGGTGTCCTGAGGACCAGATGGACGCCGTGATGGCCAGTCCGCCCCAGAGGAGGACGAACTGTGTGAGGGAGATGACGCGCAGGCCGGTGGAGCGGTTGCCGGCCTCGAAGGTGATATTGGCAACGGCGATCTGCTGGAGAAGCAGGACATAGGTCAGGCCTCCCAGAAGCAGCGCCCCGTAGGCCCACCAGAATTCGGGATGGTTCATCTCGCGGGCCCAGTTCTCGGCGGTGCTGGCGACAGCGAGGATGAAGGCCCAGAACAATCCGAACAGGACAGCGAGGGAGGTAATTGTCTGCCAGACTTTGCCCTTGATCATGGAACTCAGGGCCAGGGCGGCCATCGTGACGGCCATGGAGAACAGCAGGCCGGTGAAGAGAATCAACGAGACCTGGGCGATATCGAAGCCCTGCATCAGCGCGGTGAACGAGATGAACGGCGCGATCGCGGAGTAGTACAGGAACGTCTGCAGGACAGCCGAGAGGAACTTTCCCATGACGATCTGTCGCGGGTGGAGCGTGGTGATGACGAGGGGCTCGTATGTGGCGTCCTCGCGCTCGGTGAGCAGACTGCGGAATGCCCCGAAGGGGGAGACCAGCATGATCGCGACGGCGAGGATTCCGAAGTAAATCGAGAAGAGTTCGCGACCGGCACGCCCCGATTCGAGATCGCCTCCGGACGTGAGGACGAAGAAGAGCGAGACGAGCCAGCTGAAGGCGAGCAGGAGCAGGAACGAAATGACGAACTGCTTGCTCTTGAGGGCCTGTCGCGTTTCCTTGACAAAGATGGGGTTGAGGCGATCACTGAACCGCTCGACCCAGGAAGGGGGACCTTCGACCAGGCTGATGGCGTCGCGGGCCTCATCGCCGAGCGGGACATTCTGTGCTGCGGAGCTCATGGCTTCCCCGTGTGTGGCGAATTCGCAGGTTCAGTCGATTGCGCCAGTGTATCATCGCTGGCGGGTGAGTTGTCCGGGGCGGGGGCCGCAGATGCCGAGGCGCCAGTGGTGCTGCCGGAGGGACGACCTGCGGGTGACGATCCATCCGGGCTGGCAGCGGCCGCGGGTTTCGCGCCTCCGGCCGGTTGGAGCGTCTTGCGACGGGGAGTCTCGCCGACCAGCCGGAACGATCGCCCTTCATCAGTGAGTCGGAATGACTGATGCCGCGGACGGGGCATCGTGGGTGTGAACTGAGCGATGGAAACGCCGATCGTCAGCAACGAAAAGAAGAGGAAGACGTAACCGAAGCAGGCGAGGCCCACGCAGGCGAGACCTGCAACGCCCCACCCGCTACTCCCGGTTTCGCGGGCGATTGAGACGGCGGATTGGAGGCCGGTCGAGAAGGTGATGAGGCCGAGGCCGACGGAGAGGAGCAGGCAAACGACCTGCCAGGCCGACTGCCGGGCGAGAGATGCGAGCATCATGGCGCCCATGCATGTGAAGAGTCCGGCCATGAGCGAGAAGAGGATGGCGACGAGAATGCCCGGGATGCTGAGCCCCTGCAGCATGTACGTGAAGCAGATGAACGGAGCTGCTGCGGAGTAGAACGCTCCCATCTGGACGAGGGAGCTTTTGAGTTTCCCGAAGACAATCTGCCGGGGGGAGAGGCTGGTGATGGCCAGCATCTCGAATGTCTGACCTTCGAACTCGGAGACAACGCTTCGAAACATCGTGGTCGGTACGACGAAGCAGCATGCGGCGTGCAGGCACGCGAGGTACCAGAACAGGAACTCGGGTCCGGATTCGCTGTAGTAGAGATCTTCTCCGTGACCGACGACACCGACGATCGAGATGCCCCAGCAGAGGGCGAGCATCACCAGGAAGGAGATTGAGAAGCCACGGCTTTTGAGCGCCTGCCGGGTTTCCTTGACGACGATCGGGTTGAGTCGTTCGCTCCAGCGGTCGAACAGGCGGTCGAGGCGCTGGAGACTCGACTCTGACAACATGAGGAGATTCGCAGCCTGGGGAGAAGAGAATTGCTGTGAATCAGCTTAGCGGACGTGTCTGATCTCCGGCCAGCAGGGGCCTCCCGTTGACAGCGGTGTCCGGACAGAAGCCCTTTCGAGAGGAGGTCACGACGTGACACGGCGCAGCGGTTGCCGGACGTTGGCTACGTCCGTGAGCACAGCGAGGCTGATGTCGCAGGGAACTCTGTTTCCTACACGCTGCCGTTGAGTGCAGGGTGCGCTGTTTGGGCGTCGTCTTCGAGTCACGAACTCACCGGCCCGGAGGTTGAGAGCATGTTCCCGACGCGATCAGCACCCACCGCGCGGGGAGAAGGTGATCTGATCTGCGCTCCCGCTCTCCGCTGAATCACTGCGGTTGGATTCAGTTCCCGGACCCGGGGAGCATGGGGCCTTCGGTCGGAGGAGCCTCGTCGTCGAGCATCGGGAGCTCGGGAGCGGTCTCCGGGAAGGGGAGGGCATCGCCGGCGTCGGCAGACTCGCTGTCGACAGGACCGGGGAGCCGCGGAGACGGCGGACGATCGGGATTTCGCTGGATGGCGGGCGGATCGTCATCGCCTGGCAATACCGGGAGATCGGTGCGGCTCTGTTCGCGTGCGACCAGTTCCTTTGGCTGCGGGCGATCCTCGGGATTGCGGGGCTGAGAGGCGAGCCAGGCGTAGAACTCGCGTGCCTCATCGGTCTGCAGCGCAGTGATCCGGGACTTTGCCAGGACGGAGTAGGTTCCTTCGGGATACTGTTCGAGGTACTCCTGATAGGCTTCGATGGCAGGCTGGGGATCGGTGGTGATGCGGGCCTCGCGGGCGAGGGCCAGGCCATAGAGGGCACGCTCGCGAATCGGGGACGTGCTGTCTCGGGAGTCGAGCACGTCGAGGAAGGCCTTCTCGGCCTGATCGAGGCGATCCTCCGATGTCTTTCGGTCGGAGGTGGCGGAGCGGAGCCCTTCGTTGAGATACTCCTGCCCGGCTCGCAGACGTGCCCAGCGACCGGCGGCGGTTCCGGCAAAGTCGTCGGCGACGGTGGCGAAGTCGTCGGCGGCGGAGGCCTGCATGAAGGGGGCCCAACCTTCCTCGGAGACGCTTCCGGACCGGTTGAACCAGATCGCGATCGCAACGACCAGCAGCACGACGACAAGGACAGCGATGCCGATCTGTTTTGCGAACGGCTCGACCCGCTGGAGACCGCGGTTCATAGCGGTGGCGAGGTCGTTCTCGTGAAGATGATGCCGTTCTTCCGTCTTCATTGCCGCGTGCTTTCCTGTGATCCGCCGAGGTCACTCCGTCGAAGGGGCGGAGTATAGAACCCCGTCCCAAGGCGGGTCAATCGGGTTGTAGCACAACGACTTGCGTCGAGTTCAACCCCCGGAACCCGGCCTGTCAGGCGAGAATTCCGTTCACCACGCGGCCTTCGACGTCGGTGAGCCGGAAGTCGCGTCCGGCGAAGCGATAGGTCAGCCGCTCGTGATCGATCCCCAGCAGATGCAGCAACGTTGCATGGAGGTCGTGCATGTGGACCTTGTCGGTGACTGCTTCGTGCCCGAACTCGTCGGTGGTGCCATGGACATACCCGGCCTTGACGCCACCGCCACAGAGGAAATGCGTGAACCCTCTGGGGTTGTGGTCGCGGCCGTCATTGCCCTGGGTGAAGGGGTTGCGACCGAATTCGCCGCCCCACCAGACGAGAGTGTCTTCGAGGAGGCCGCGGGCCTTCAGGTCGGCGATCAATCCGGCGACGGGTCGATCGGTCGCCCGGGCATGGGTCTCATGCCGCTCGATCTTGCTGTGCTGGTCCCAGCGGGGATTGCTGCTGTTGTCGGAATAGTTGACCTGGATAAAGCGGACGCCGGCCTCGGCGAGGCGGCGGGCGATCAGACACTGTCGACCGAAGTCATCGGTCTCCGGGGGTCCGATCCCATACAGGTCGAAGGTGGCCCGGGTTTCTCCCGAGAGGTCGAGGATCTCCGGCGCGTGCTGCTGCATCCGCCAGGCCAGCTCGTAGGAGTTGATCACGGCGTCCAGCGAGTCGTCGTGGGGACAGGCCTGCTTCTGGACCTGGTTGATCTGCTGGAGCAGGTCGAACCGTTCGCGGACCGTAGCCGGAGGGAGCGTCGTGTTGACAATGTTGTCGATCCGTGCGGAGGTGGCGGGAACGCCAGCGCGTCCGACGGCGGTCCCCTGGTGCTCGGCCGGGAGGAAGGCGTTCGAGTAATTGCGCGGCCCGCCGTTGGCCGACGAGGGACAGATCGTGACGAAGGCGGGGAGATTGCGGTTCTCTGTTCCGAGCCCGTAGCTGATCCAGGAGCCGATCGACGGCCGGACCAGATTCATGGCACCTGTATGCAGGAACAGGGTGCTCGGCCCGTGCGCCACTCCGTTGGTGTGCAGGCTGTGGATGAAGCAGAGGTCATCGACATGCCGCGCAATCTCGGGGAAGAGGTCGCTGACCCAGCGTCCGCTCTCGCCGTACTGGCGAAAGGCCCACGGGGACTTCATCACCGTTTCTTCGCTGGACTCGGCCCCGGTCTTCGCCATCTTGCGGGAGTTGCGGAAGCGCAGCTTCTCGCCGTGGTACTTCTCCAGTTCCGGCTTGTAGTCGAAGGTGTCGACCTGACTGGGTCCTCCCTGCATGAAGACGAAGATGATTCGCCGGGCCCGCGCCGGGAACATGGGGGGGCGAGCGTTGCCTGAGGCTGCTGCTGTGGCGAAAGCCTCCTCGTTGCACAATCCGGCCAGTGCGAGCGATCCGAATCCGCAGGCGGTCGATTTGAGCAGACTTCGACGATGCATGATCAGCCTCAATCAGAAGGTCACTTGAGGTCGGATGGTTTGATGGGCCGATCGCGTGAAATGACGTCCGGCCCCTTCCCGGCCCGCTTCTCGTAATACCCGTCTCCAGCCTTAACGTACTTGGTAAAGCCCAGCCGGTCGAGCTTCTTATCGTCGTTTGCTGATCTGTGCATCGCAGATTCGCTCCAACTGCCCCCGATGAAGGGGGGCTGGATGACCCTGCGAACCGGTTCTCCTGTCTCGGGATGCTGCGTGAGTGGTGGTTCCGAGATGGATTGAGTCACTTCAAAGGTTTCCCCCGTTCCTTCGTTATCACGAATGATTTCGTAGACGTAGATCGGCAT
>CAZUXX010000017.1:0-15309 GCA_964624215.1 uncultured Planctomycetaceae bacterium | reverse complement strand
TCGAACGCTGCGAAGAAGTCGATCACATCGGGGAGGTTGACCGTTGCCGTTCCGACCCGAATCACCTGCAACTGGTAGAGGCGGCGTTCGATCAGGACGATCCGCGTGTGATACAGGAGCGGCTCTCCGGCGTAGCTGGCCTTGATGGTGAACTCCCGGGCCGGGTAGCCATGGAGCGTCATCGGGGTTTCGGCGACGAGTTCTCCGCCGAGGTTTTTTTGCACGCCATCGCGTCCGGAGTCGAGGATCTTCTGGACCTCCTCCGCGGGGACATCGGTCGGGTAGTCGCAGAAGGCGATGCCGAAGGTGATTGCTCCCTGTTCGAGTTCAGAAACGATGGTCGTGTACTGCAGTTCTTCTCCGGATGCAGAGTTGACGGTCTGGGTGGCCGTCGCCGGCCGGCCGGGAAACCTCGCCAGGAAGCGACCATCGGGTGCCTGGAAGTCGATCCAGGAGTCGTCGGCCCGAATGGGGGCCACGAGCAGCATCGGCAACAGCAGACAGACCGCGGCTTTCATTTCCCATGCCCTTGAGGCAAGCGTTTCCTCCGGCGATTCCGCGGGCCCTGCTCTTGCCGTGAGAGGAATCGGGAATTCGCGGGAGCGATGAATTGCCTGCCGTGAGACAGGCCATCAGAGTGTATGGCCGAGGCGGGAACCCCCGCAATTCGACGAACGCGCGATCTCCTGATGACGATCCCTTGAGCAACGACATCTCCTATTCGCTGGCCCTGTCTGTCTGCCTGGGGCTGTTAATCGGTCTGCAACGGCAATGGAGGGAGTCGGAGGTTGCGGGGATCCGGACGTTTCCGCTGATCACGCTGCTGGGGACTCTTATCGGGTTGATTGAGGAAGGGGAGCCGGGTTGGCTGGCTGCGGCGGGACTGGTGGGGACGGCGGCGATGCTGATTCTCGCTAATGCGATGAAGCTGCTTGCCGCTCATCGGGATGTGGGCATCACCACTGAGATGGCCGCGTTATTGATGTACATCGTGGGAGTCGCTCTCGCGTCCGATCTGACCGGCCCCGCCATCGTGACGGCGGGGGCGGCGACGGTGCTGTTGCACTGGAAACGGTCGCTGCATGAAGCGGTTGCCCGGATTGGTGACCAGGATTTCCGGGGGATTGTGCATCTGGTGCTGTTGGCGCTGGTGATTCTTCCGGTGCTTCCGGACCGGACGTACGGTCCGTTCGACGTGCTGAATCCGTACCGGATCTGGCTGATGGTGGTTCTCATCGTGGGAATCAGCATGGCGGCCTATGTGACGTCGAAGCTGCTCGGGCCGCGGGTGGGAACGATTCTGGGGGGCATTTTCGGGGGGCTGGTCTCCAGTACGGCCACAACGATCAGCTATGCGCGGCGGACCCGGGTGAATGCGAGTGAGGTGCCGACGGCTGCGATCGTGATCCTGATCGCGTCGGCGGTGCTGAACCTGAGGATCCTCGTGGAGATTGGAGCGATCGCACCGCGGCTGCTGCAGACGGCGGCGGCGCCCGTGGTGATGATGTTCCTGCTGATCAGTGTCGAAGCAGCCCTGCTCTATTGGCCGCTGAGGAACAGGACCGCCGAGCGGGGAGAGCACGGGAATCCGACTCAGATCCGCACGGCACTGACGGTGGGAGCGCTGTATGCGCTTATTCTCTTCGTTGTGGCTGCGGTGCAACAGCTGTACGGGCAGAGTGCGCTGTATACGGCCGGGTTCATCTCCGGACTGGTGAATGTGGATGCCATTACGCTGTCGACTGCCCATCTGTTCGAAGAGGGGCGGGTTCCGGCGGGGACTGCGTGGCGGGTGATTCTCGTAGCGACCCTGGGTAATTTGCTCTTCAAGCTGGGGGTGGTGGCATTTCTCGGGGCGCGGAGGCTGTTGTGGTACACGGGAGGGGCCTTTCTCGTTGCCGCGGTCGGCGCCGGGGCCCTCCTGGCGTTCTGGCCGGACACGGAGTTCTCGATCGGCTGGCCCGCCGGTGACGAACAGGCCCAGGTTGAAGACGCTGAGGCACAGTCGGCGAGCACTTCTGACGCGCAGGCCGGGAGTGCAGCGAGTGAGGAGCGGGCCCGCGAGGAGCTCGCACCGGAGGCGCGGACTGCGGACATGCCCGTACGGGAGGTGCCTGATGAGCAGTCCGAGTCGATGAGGTGAGCAGCGCCGTTTGCGCCCGGGTGGCCCAGGTGCAGGACTGCAGGAAAGGCGACTCAGACAGCCTGCCTCCATTTTGAGGCGAGTTCGGCTGCCTCGCGTGTCACCGTCAGCAAATCGGGATAGCGGGTGGGCGGTTCGCGTTTCACAAACGTCTCGATTTCCTTCTCCATGTTTGCCACTGTGTCGGCCGATGCCGTTTCGGCGCAATAGCGGGCCGTTTTCCTGAGACGCTCACACAGCAATTCCCACTCGCGGGTCAGGAAGGGGTCTGTCATGTCCGCTCTCCACCCTGTCGGTCACTCGCTTGGGTCTTTCGGGGATTGTAGGTGTGAATTCCGGGTGATCGACACGTCAACCGAGGCGTACAGAAATCGGGAATGCAGCGGATTGAGGGCTCGTGGACGCGTCAAGTGGACGGGTGCATCCCCCGGTGTCACTGCAGGTCGAACCGGGGGAGTGCAAGTCGGTTGCGGGGACGCGGGTGACCGGTTTGCGATCGCATCGGCAATTTTCGATGATGCGTTTGCGAGCCGCGATCTGTTGCCGGAGCCGAGTGGGGATGCGTCGATTCTGTTTCCGCCGAAGTGTCGGGCTTGTGGTGTGCCTGGGGCTGCTCGTGCCGCGGATGATGCTGGCGGCCTGGTCGACGGACGACTCCTTTGACGAGCTTGCAGAACGGTATCGGAAGGACGTGCACCCGCTGCTCGTTCGTCTGTGCGTGGACTGTCATTCGAGTGAGGATCGTCAGGGCGAGCTGGATCTTGAGCAGTTCCAAAGTCTGTCGCTGGTGCGAAGAGACCCCGGTGCGTGGCTGCTTGTCCCCGAAATGCTGCAGAGCGGTGAGATGCCTCCCGAGGGAGAGCCACAGCCGACAGCGGCCGAGCGGGACGTGCTTTCGAACTGGGCGAAGGAGTATCTCCGCGCGGAGGCGCGTTCGCGTGCGGGGGATCCGGGGCCGGTGGTGCTGCGGCGGCTGAACAACGTCGAGTACACGAACACGATCCGCGATCTGACCGGGACGATGCTGTCACCTGCGCGGGAATTTCCTGCTGATGGTGCAGCCGGTGAGGGATTCACGAACGTCGGGGGTGCGCTGGCGATGTCGCCGGCGATGGCGGAGAAGTACCTGCAGGCGGCGCAGGAGATTGCAGCTCATGCCGTGCTGCTTCCGGGCGGGATCCGGTTCTCTGAACGTTCGTCTCGTCGCGACTGGACGAACGAGATTGTTGCGGAGATCCGGGCGATTTATGACCGGTACACGTCGGGACACGCTGACGTGAGTGGTCTCGACCGGTGGAGGGTCAAGGACCCGTCGCGGCTCACGGATCACGATGGGCGGGTCGATCTGCGACCCTACCTGGCTGCGCTGATCGACAATCGCGACGCGGTGCTGGCGGGGCGTGTGAGCCTGAGCGAGGTCGCCCGCCGGCACGGAGTGAATGCGAAGTACCTGGGGCTCATTGGCGAGACGCTGTGCTCCGAGCCGACCGGGTCGCTGGTGCTGGACGATCTGCGATTGCGATTTCGAAAGGCAACGCCGGAGGGTGTGGCCGGGCTGGCGAGTGTCATTGGTGCGTGGCAGGAAGCCTTGTGGAGCTACAACGCGGTGGGTCACTTCGGATTGATCCGTCCGTGGCAGACTCCGGACGATCCGGTCTCCGAGCAGGTGGTGTTGAGGCAACCGGTTCCGGGAGTGAAGAAGGGACAGGCCCCGCCAATGGTGCTTGTGGCAGGGACGGCGGGGGATGCAGAGGCGGATCTGGTTGTCTGGCACCGGCCGCGGATCGAGTTCAAGGATCGTCCGGCAGTTTTGTTGCGTGATGTGGCCCCGCTGGTGAGGTCGATCCGGTCGATGCAGGAGGCGGCGCTTCCCCGGACGGCGGACTACCTGATGGCGGCGGCCGAAGTACAGTCGGGGACGGCTTTGCTCGAGGCAGTGGCCACACAGCGGGAGCTGAATCCGGCGCTACTGCGGAAGTGGATTGACCTGGTGGGCTTTGCCACTCCTCAGAAGCGGACGGTCGCGGGGCATTTGAAGAACCGGATCACGAAGGTCGGCGGGTACGACGCCCTCAACGGATGGGATGCCGGCGGGTTACCGAGTCTGATCACGAATCGCTCTGGGGAGGTGATTGAGTTCTCGACGATTACGATGCCACCCCGGTCGGTCGCGGTGCACCCGCTACCGCAGGCAGAGGTGGCAGTTGTCTGGCGGAGCCCGATCGCGGAAGAACTCGAGTTGCGCGGGTTGGTTGCCGATGCCGATGGCACGTGCGGGAACGGGGCTGCGTGGCGGATTGAATTGACCACGGTGAGCGGCGTTCAGGTCCTCAGCTCCGGGGCCATTGACAATGGTCGAGATGCGGCGATCGCGCATGATGCGATCGGCGTGGCTCCCGGAGATCTGATCGCACTGGTCGTTTCGGCACGAGACGAGAACCATGTTTGCGACACAACGCGGATTGATCTGACCCTCCGAGAGAGCGGTTCCGAGGGGAGGCGATGGAACCTCACGTCGGCTCTGGTGGATGACGTGCTGGAGGGGAATCCGCAGGGAGATGAATACGGTCATCCGGAGGTGTGGCATGCGATCCGCAGAGAGTCGCAGAAGCAGCAAACCGTGACGATTCCCCCGGGGACGGCGCTGGCGGCGTGGCGAGAAGCGGTGTTGAACAATGCGCCGGCATCCGAGACCCGGGTGCTGGCGGAGAAGGTGCAAAGCCTATTGAGCGCAGGGTCCGGAGAGCCGGACAGCCCGGAGGTCGCGCTGCGACGGCTGGTCATCGGATGGCATGGTCCCTTGGGCTGGCGAGAGCTTGCGGCGAGGGACCTGGAGCGGTTTCGTGTCCGAGAAACCGATGCCGACGGCCCCGGAGAGGATCTCTTCGGGTCGCTCGGGGATTCGCGTGATCCGATCAGTCTTCGGGTCCGGGCGGGGACTGTGCTGAAGATCCCCCTGCCCTCGTCGCTGGTTGCCGGGGGCGAGTTTGTCGTCGAAGGTCGGCTGGATCAGGGGAGTGCTGCGTCGGCGACTGTTCAGCTGTGGATTCAGCAGCAGGTTCCCGATGAGGGAGAGGCGTCCGCGCTGAGGCCGGGAACGCCGGTGCTGACCGGGGGAGATGGCGAAGGTCGTGACCGTGTTGTCGCTGCCTTTGACGAGTTCCGCAGACTGTTCCCGGCGTCTTTGTGTTATCCGCGGATCGTCCCTGTCGATGTGGGGGTGACGCTGGTGCTGTTTCATCGTGAGGATGATGCTCTGAAGCGCCTGATGCTTCCGGAGTCCGAGGCCGAGCGGCTTGACTCGCTGTGGGAGGAGCTGCGGTTTGTGAGTCAGGACGCCTTCACGATGGAGACGGGTTATGAGCAGCTGATGGAGTTCGCGACCCAGGGAGGGGATCCGACGCGGTACGAGCCATTGCGGGAGCCGGTTCGTGAACGGGTGGAGCGGCTGCGGGATCAACTGAGTGCTGCCGAGCCGGTGCATCGGCTGTGGGTTCGGGACTTTGCCCGCCGGGCGTGGCGGAGGTCTCCCCCGCCGGAGTTGCTGGAACGGCTTGATGCCCTGTACGAGGCACTGCGGAAGGAACAATCGCTTTCGCATGACGAAGCGATTCGGATGCTGATTGCGCGTGTCCTGACGTCACCGCTGTTTTTGTACCGTCTGGAAACATCGCAGCCGGGAACAGAGCCGACGCTGGTTACGCCACATGATCTGGCAGTGCGGCTGAGCTACTTCCTGTGGTCGACGATGCCGGATGAGAGGCTGAGGCAACTTGCCGACTCGGGAGAGATTCTGAATCCGGATGTGCCTGACTCGGTGGCGCGTCAAATGCTCGCTGACGATCGTTCGCAACAGCTGGCGAGCGAGTTCTTCTGCCAGTGGTTGCAGATTCGGGACTTTCTGGAGCGCGACGAGAAGAATGCGGCGCTGTTTCCGGAGTTCAGCAAGTTGCGGGAGGACATGCTGCGTGAGTCGATCTTGTGCTTTGCGGATCTGATTCAGAACGACCGATCGATTCTCACGCTGCTGGCGCCGGAGCGGACATTCGTCAACCGTTCTCTGGCGGAGCATTACGGGCTGGACTGGGATGCCGTCGAGGGGAAGGGTGCGTGGCGTGAGGTTGCGTCGACGCCGGAGTTTCCCCGCGGGGGCGTTCTGACCATGGCGACGACGCTGTCGACGCAGTCGGGGGCGTCGCGGACGAGCCCGATTCTGCGGGGGACGTGGGTCAGTGAGGTATTGTTGGGGGAACGGATGCCGCGGCCGCCGCCGGATGTGCCTGTGCTGGCGGATGCTCCACCGGAGGGATTGAGCGAGCGGGAACTGATTCAACAGCACAGCAGTGTTGCCAGCTGTGCGCGATGCCATGTCCGGATTGATCCTTACGGGTTTGCACTGGAGGGGTTCGATGCGATCGGTCGATTCCGGACGAAGGATGCGACCGGCGGCGCGCTGGATCTGCGGGCGACGCTTCCGGACGGTTACGAGCTCGACGGGGTCGAAGGGTTGCGTGACTATCTGTTGACGGTTCGCCGTGAGGATTTCGTCCGCCAGTTTTGCCGCAAGTTGCTCGGGTATGCGCTGGGACGCCAGGTGATTTTGTCGGACATGCCGCTGCTGGAAGAGATGACGGCGAGTCTTGAGGCGAATGACTATCGCTTCTCGGCTGCGGTGATTCCCATCGTGCGCAGCCCTCAATTCCGTATGATTCGGGGTGCTGATTTCGAGGACCCGTTTGGCAGTGCCGATTCGACAGGAGAGACACCATGAGCCTGCTCACCCGCCGCACGTTTCTGTATGGCAGCGGAGTCACGATGGCCCTGCCGTGGCTGGAATCGTGGCGTGTCTTCGGGGCGGAGAGGTCGGCGACTGATCCGGCCCAGCCCCCCAAGCGCTTCGCCGTGCTGTTTGCCGGCAACGGATTTCACAAGGATCACTGGTGGGCGGAGGGGAACGGCCCGGAGATGCGGCTGGGCAAGGTGCTTGAGCCGCTCGAGGACTTCCGGGATCGGCTGACGTTCATTCGCGGGCTGTACAACGAAGAGGCGCTGAAGGGGAATATCCACAGTTCGCAGACGGGCAATCTGCTGTCCGGGGCACCGCTGGCGTCGGGTGGCGAGATTCGATCGGGAACGAGCATCGATCAGGTGCTGGCGCAGACGTACGGGCGCAGCACCAAGGTTCCGAGCCTGGTGCTGGGGTGCGAGAAGTCGAATCCGTCGGTGCACAAGAACTACTCGATGATCTACAGCTCCCACATTTCGTGGAGCTCTCCGACGACACCGACGCCGCTGGAGCTGTATCCGGCGCTGGCCTTCGACCGGTTGTTCAAGGATGGTGGCGGCGCGGGTGAGCGAAGCGTGCTCGATGCGGTTCTGGATGATGCCAGGTCGCTGCGCACGCAGATCAACGCGGCGGACCGGCGCAAACTCGACGAGTACCTGAATTCGGTGCGGGAGGTGGAGCAGCGAATCGAGCAGGCAGGTCTGCGGGGGGAACTGCAGGGTTACAAGCCGACGCTGACGACGCCGAACATTCCGCGTCCGGCGGATGGTATTCCGCAGGATTTGCCGGAGCACATGCGTCTGATGTGCGACATTCTCGTGCTGGCGTTCCAGACGGATACGACACGGGTCTGTACGCTGAAACTCAACAACGACCACTCGTCACTCCGGTTCCCGCACCTGGGGATCGATTACATGATCCACCATCTGCTCTCGCACCAGGAGTCGGAGGACTGGCTGCGGGTGAACCAGTTCTTCGTCGAGCAGCTCGCGTACATCGCCCGCAAGCTGGACGCGATTCAGGAAGGGGAGACGAGCTGTCTCGATCATTCGCTGCTGATGTTCTGTTCGTCGATGCTGACCGGGTCGCACATTGCGACGCAGCTTCCCGTGGTTCTGCTGGGACGAGCGGGGGGGACGGTCGAATCGGGTCGGGTGCTCGATTACGCCGAGGCTGCTGATCGCCGCATGTGCAGTCTGTACCTGTCGATTCTCGATCGCTTCGGAGTCGAACTGGATCGGTTCGGTGACTCGGACCAGCGGCTGGCAGGCTTCTGAGTCGATGATTCCGGCGACCCCGGGGAAGCATCGGAATCGGTGTTACCCGGGTGAGCGGAGTGTCCCGGTGAGGTGCGTGTGCCGGATTCTTGTTGGCGCTCGGTGCCGCAGACGGCTAAGATTTTCGTAGTCATGTCTGCAAACGGCTCCATGATCGCCTGGGTGATTGCGGGTCTTGTCGCCCTTGCTCCGGGTGCTTCCGCCGATCTGATTCGTCTGAAGAACGGCGGAGAAGTGCGGGGGACGTTGCATCGCGGGCACACGCGCGATCCGCAAGTGACGATTGAGACGCTGACGGGTGGCCGGATCACCGTGGACCGCGACGAGATCGTGTTCACGACGGTCCGGCCGGTGGAAGTGGAGTTGTACGAGCTGCGGGCCCGCGAGACGCCGCACACGATCGAGGCGCGGTGGGAACTTGCTGAATGGTGCCGGAAGAACCAGCTCAGATCACAACGGAACGAGCAGCTTGAACTGTTGCTTCTGATCGACCCGGATCACGAGGAGGCGAACAAGGCTCTGGGCCATGTTCGCGAGAACGGGGAATGGATGAGCCGCGAAGAGGCAATGGCGCGGCGGGGCTATGTGCGGTACCAGGGGAAGTACGTCTCTCAGCACGAGCTGGACCTCTTGCAGAAGAGTGAGGCCGAGCGTGCGGCCGAGCTGGAGTGGTTTGGCAAGGTTCGTGTCTGGGTACGGTGGGTCGAGGGATCCAGCCGACGGCGGTATGAGGGGCAGAATCATCTTCTGGAGATTACTGATCCGGCGGCGGTTCCGGCGTTGACGAACTTCATGCAGGGGCATGAACTCGTTGTGGTCCGCAAGCTTCTGGTCGGGGTTTTGGAGAATATTCCGGGGAGTCGTACGGTCGAGCCTCTCGTGCAGCTTTCGCTGTATGACGGAAGTGCGGCGGTGCGATCGGCTGCGATTGGGGCACTGCGGGCCGATCAGTTCGACGCCGCGATTGCGATGTACCTGCCGGCGCTGCTGAGCAATGACAACCCGGTCGTGAATCGGGCGGCGGTTGCGCTGGGAGCGATTGGTGATCCGCGGACCGTTCCCGCCCTGATCGAATCGCTGGTGACGATGCACAGCTATACGGTGACCGTGCCGGCGAATGATGCCATCAGCGTTGGTGTGGGGCCTGGCGGGGTCGGGTTTGGTGACCCGAACGTGATCTCGCAGTATCTGCCACCGGACATTCAGGCGCGTCTGTTGACGGGGCAGTTACCGTTTGGTGTCAAGATGCTGCCGCCACCGGGGATTCCGCGGAAGATGAAGGCGGTCAAGGTGCATGTTCAGATCGAGAACGACTCGGTTCTGGCGGCACTGGAGTCCATTACCGGTCGTAACTTCGGATTCGACGAGCGGACCTGGAAGCTGTGGTGGGCTTCGCGCAGCCGGTCCGGAACGACGGGGTGAGGGGCCGTCGACGCAGCTGACGACGGACGGAGGAGTGGCGGGAGAGCCGCTGTCATTCACGCCGCGATGCGGCGGGTATCGCCGTCTGCGTGTGTCGACTGAACTTACTGTCCGGCTGACGGGACGAGCACGTCCTGCCGGGTATGCAGGAACCAGCGGTTGATGACGACATCGCGTGCAAACCGCCGGCTGGCGAGCAGCCGCCGCGCGACGGAATGCAGCCAGGCATGGGGCAGACGGGAAGTCAACCCGGGGCGTCGCGGTCGGCCGAAGCGTGCCAGGACGCGGGTTGCGTAGGGCTGGAGGTCGGCCTGCGAGACGCTCTTTCCGGCGGCCAGCAGCACGTCGGCCGCGATCACCGCGGACTCGACGGCGGGGCGAATCCCTTCACCGCTCTGGGGGTAGGCGAGACCGGCGGAATCTCCGATGAGCAAGACGCGGTCTGCATGCAGACGGGGTACGACCCGTTCGTATAACTGGTAAGCGTGTCCGTGGAAGCGGTGTGAGATTTCGAACCGGATCGAGCCTCGTGCCTGCAGCAGGCGCGCGTAGTCGGCGACCTGGTCGGAGACGTGATCGCCGCCGACACGACCGAGTCCGACATTCAGGAAGTCTCCCTTGCGGAAGCACCAGGCGTAGCCCTTGAGGTCGCGGCAGAAGTCGATTTCGGGTGTCTGTGGATCGACGCTGCACTTGCGTTGCTGTTCGGCATCCATCAGGAATTCGGCCTCCTGCGCACCGACGACGGAGGAGCCGGGCTGTTTGCGGGCGCCGAGAAGCCGGGCGACGGGACAGAAGTGACCGCCGGCACCGATGAGCACGGGGGCGCGGAACTGGCCGTTGATGATCCATCCGGCGGGGTCCTGCTCGATCCGCTCGACCTTGATCCCCTCGCGGACGTCGGCTCCGCAGCGACGCAGAAGGAAGGTGTCGAATTCGCAGCGGCGGATACCGTAGCTGACGATCGAGTCAAACTGCGTGAGAACCGGCGGCTCGCCGATCATGGAGGTGCGGAAGGCGGTGATCGGCTGCAGGGTTCGGGGAGGGGCGCTGCCGCTGGCAGCCTGCGAGGCGCGGTAGTCGTCGAGATCGAGCTGAAGTGTTTCGAGGACGTGTGGCGTCACCCAGCCGGCACAGGTTTTGTCGCGGGGGAACCCCGCCTTGTCGAGGAGGACGACATGCCGCCCGGCGGCGGTCAGCAGTCGGGCTGCCGTGGATCCGGCGGGGCCGCCGCCGATGATGAGGACATCACAGGAAGTCATCGAGGTTGCGGGTCGATTATCGCCGGGGGTTGCGGGAAGGGTGTGCGGGCGAGTTGCCCGTCCGTTGCGGTGTGGTCATGCCAGGATTCCGTCGACGACGTCACCGTGCACGTCGGTGAGACGGAAGTTGCGGCCCTGGAATTTGTAGGTCAACCGCTCGTGATCGATTCCGAGCAGGTGCAGGATGGTGGCCTGCAGATCGTGCACCTGGACGGGGTTCTCGGCGACGTTGATGCCGAGGTCGTCGGAGGCGCCATAGGAGATGCCAGGCTGGACACCGCCACCGGCCATCCAGACGGTGAAGGCGTAGGGGTGGTGGTCGCGGCCCCAGCGGGGACGGTTGTTGATGTCTCCCTGGAGGAACGGTGTGCGGCCGAACTCTCCTCCCCAGATGACGAGTGTGTCGTCGAGGAGTCCGCGTTGTGCGAGATCCCGCACGAGGGCGGCACTCGGCTGATCGGTGTCACGGCACTGTGTGTAGAGTTCGGTGGTCAGACTGTTATGCTGATCCCAGCCGGCATGCATCAACTGGACGAAACGGACACCGCGCTCGACCAGTCGCCGGGCGAGAAGGCAGTTGTGCGCGAAGGTTCCCGGTTCGCTGACCTGGGGGCCGTACATGTCGAGAGTGGCCTGAGTTTCTCCCGAGAGATCGGTGAGTTCCGGGACGCTCGCCTGCATCCGGAATGCCATCTCGTATTGCGAGATGCGGGTCGCGATTTCGGGATCTCCCGCCTGTTGCAGCTTGAGCTCGTTAAGCCGCGAAACATCATCGAGCCAGTGGCGTCGCATTTCGCGGGTGATGCCGGCCGGGTTGGAGAGGTAGAGCACGGGGTCTCCACTGCCGCGAAACTTGACTCCCTGGAACCTGGAGGGGAGGAAGCCACTGCCCCAGTAGAAGTCGTAAAAGATCTGTCCGCAGGTCGTCCCTTTGCTGACGGAGGTCATGACGACGAAGCCGGGGAGGTTCTGCGTTTCGGAGCCGAGCCCGTAGGTGAGCCAGGCACCGAGCGTGGGGCGGCCGGGGATCTCTCCACCACTCAGGAGGAAACTGATCGCCGGTGCGTGGTTGACTGAATCGGTGTGCAGGCTCTTGACGAAGCACAACTGGTCGACGATCCGGGCCGTGTACGGCAGGAAGGCACTGACGGTGGCTCCGCATTCGCCGTGCCGGGCAAACGGTTCGACGGGAGCGAGCAGGAGCTTGCCGTCGGCATTGCCTGTCATCGTGCTGAACCGTTTGCCACTGACGTACCCCTCAGGGACCGGCTGGCCATGCATCGTCGCCAGTCGCGGTTTCCAGTCGAAGAGGTCGACGTGTGTGGGAGCCCCGTTCTGGAAGAGGTAGATGACGTTCTTGGCGCGCGGGGGGAAGTGCGGCACTCCGGGGAGTCGTCCGGAGGAGGATCCGGAGAGTCCTTCGTCGCGGCCCAGAGCGCTGTCGTCGCTCAGCAAGGAGGCGAGAGCGGCTGTCCCCAGGCCGGTCCCGACTTCACGGAAGACGGCTCGGCGAGTCATGAGCCGGCGAAACGTCCGAAGTGGCTCAGGCATGGAAAGTCCACCGATCAAAGAGTGAGACGTACCTGCCAGTATTCCTTCAAATGCGTTGGCGAACAACCGGTTGCAACAGAGGCCGAGCGTGGGCGACTGCTTTGGCTGGCGGGGACAGGGGAGGCGTCGGGAATGACAACACACCTGGCGGGTGGAGGGTGTCGCGCCGGTGCCGCTCCGACTCGTGGTGGTTGCGCTTGCCAAGGGGAGTTCGTCCGGCGAGAGTGCAGGCCTGACATCGTCCCGGAGCAATTGCCATGCGGCTGACTGTCCTGCGCGTTGCCATGCCGCTGATGTTTATCGGGCTGGTTGCCCGTGCCCAGGCGCAACTGACTGCGGCCGAAGCGCGGGAGAAGATCGAGGAGGCTGGTGGCTACGTTCTGGAAGATGGCGTCCTGGTGCGGAGCGTCACGGGGATCTCGCTGAACTACCTGGGCGAGAGGGTCGATGACGAGTTTCTGATGTCGGTGCTGGCGACCTATCCGAAACTGCAGTCACTGGCGGTGCCGGGATGCGCGGTGACGAACCGGTCTGTTGCCGCGATGACCAGGCTGGAAGAGCTGACGTCCCTCAACCTGCGGGAGAGCGGCATCACTGCCGAGGCACTGCCGCAGCTGGCGACTCTGAAGAAGCTCGAACAACTGAACGTCGGCGAACTGCGTCTGTCGGGAGCGGAACTTGAGACGCTTGTGCCGCTGAAGAATCTTCGTGTGTTGTCGTTCAATACCGATGGGTTCGACGACACGCAGGCGCAAGCGCTGGCTGCGTTCCCCCGGTTGAGCCGGTTCAGTACGTGGAGATCGAAGCTGACTGACGAGGGGCTGGCATCGCTGGCTCAACTGAAGGAACTGGAGTACCTGGAAATCTCCTCGGGACGGTTTTCGAGTCGGGGACTGCGTTCGATCGGCGTTTTGACGAAGCTACAGACGCTCGATCTGGGAGATGCACTGATCCTGGATGACGATCTGTCTCAACTGGGCGGGTTGTCGAAACTGACCGAGCTTCGATTTGACCCCACGTTTGTGACTGATGACGGGCTGGCCCATCTGGGCCGACTGACCGGGCTTGCGTCGCTGGCCCTGTCGGGCGATCTGAGCGCCGAGGGGATGGCACATCTGAAGAAGCTGGGCGGGCTTGAGTCGCTGACTTTGTCCCGGGGGCGTCTTGCACCGGGGGCTCTGCGAACGGTGGGTGAGCTGCCGGCGCTGAAGCAGTTGTCCTTGAGCTATCTCCAGTGTGATCTGTCGGAATTGGGGGACTGGCAAAATTCCCGGTTGATGTCGCTGTCGATCGAGAGCTGTCCGATCGCGGACGATCTCTCCGGTCTGGAGGGACTGACATCGCTCCGGTCGGTGGTCCTCGACCAATTGCCGGTCACTGACAAGGGACTCGCCTCGATTGCGATGCTTCCGTCGCTGGAGTACGTGACGATCGACCGGCTGCTACTCAGCGGGTCAGGCTTCAAGTCGCTGGTTGAACATCCCCACCTGGAACAGCTCACGGCGCGCAACTGCCTGATCGACGATGCGGGGCTCGAACAGTTCAGGGGGCTGCAGGTGCACGGACTCGATCTGTCAGGAAATCTGCTGACTTCGAGCTCGGCCGCGACGTTCAAATCGTTTCCCAGGCTGACGAGTCTGATGCTCAGCGACAACGACCTTGACGATGCAGCTGTTCCTGCGCTGGTCGAACTGAAGCAGCTTCGCTTTCTGGAACTGATGGAAACGCCGTTGTCAGCCGAGTCGGTGCAGACTTTGCGGAAGTCGCTGATGGACTGCACGGTGTTCGTCGACGAGCCGGCAGACTGAGGGGACTCGTGGTGGGGCAGAGTGCCCCGGCTGCTGGTTGACGTGCCGCTGTTGGCAGGAGGGGGACGAACGCCCGGGAGCGAAGCGTTCGAGCGAAAGGGCTGTGGCGTCAGGAATCGTGGCTTCCGGTCGGCGAGGCCTTGTTGGCCGAACGCTTATCGTGGAGGTCGACTGAGCAGAGGGAGCTTCCCGTGGTCGTCGAGGCGTGCGGCGGGTGCCGGCGGGATGTCGCTGGCCGGGGCCGGTGGCACTCCGTCATCGAGAATGTCATCGGCTGGCGGTGCGGGGAGGAGTTCGACTTCGCCTGGTTCGATGGACTTCAGGGGATCGGAGCCGGACGTCGGCTGCGGAGAATGGTCGTCGATCCGGTGTGGTGTCAGCACGATGACAACATCAGTCCAGCCAGACCGATCGCTGTGGCGTCTGCCAATTTGCCACCACTTCGACGACGTGAGGTGGTCGTCAGCCTGCAGTGAGGTGTGCGCGATCACGGCGCCGCAGCCGAGCGGCACGATGACTTCGGTTTCGAGGACTGCCGCATCGCTCCCGTGGACACACGCGCAGTGACCGTGCAACTCGTGCAGGAGAACCTGCACGTGCAGCCGGACGTGGGACGCATCGATCTGAGTCGGAGTGACGCTGAGATGGCTCACGATCGATTGCGGCTGGGTCGCTTCGTACCGATGGAGCAGGCCCCCGCGCGGGGCGAGCGTTGCACCGACCGGGGTTCCGCAGGAGACGGTTCCACACTGACGGTCGAGGACGCGCAGACTCGGGGTCGACTGGACATGAACGTCACCGAAACGTCCGAGTGAGTCGAGAAATCCGGGTGTTGTCCCTGCAGGCGTGAGGCCGGTGTCGAGATAGTCACAACTTCGGGAGCCGGAAGCGGACGGGCGGCACAGTCCCCGGGCACAAAGGGCCGGGAGCAGACGTTGTGGAGAGTCCTGAGTGCGACGGACAAGGGTGATCGATCCTTCGATCCGGAACTGCGCCGGCGGGAGGTCGACTTCCCGGATCAGGGCTTTAAGGGCCGAGGCCGCCAGATGTTCATCTTCGA